>JAHZIZ010000282.1 GCA_022601215.1 Bacteroidota bacterium | reverse complement strand
AGTCCTAATTGGATTATTATCAGCTATGTTAATAGCACTTGCGGTCTATACCGTTTCCCTTTATAATGATAGTAAAAATAATATTACTTCCCTAGAGACGCAAAAAACAGAAATTGAAGGAGAACTTCAAGAATTGATTGAGAATTATGATGAAGTAATACAAGAGAACGAGCTAAAAGATAACGATCTTTTATCAGCGAGAGAACGAATTGAAGTTTTATTAGACTCTGTGAAAACAGCGGACGCGAATATCGGACTCATTCGCCGTTATAAAGCAGAAATAGGAAGACTTAAAGATGAGCGTAAGATGCTCTTTAGAAGAGCCGATAGCCTTATGCAGGCTAATCAAATGTTAGCCGTAAGAATGGATAGCACTAATGTTATTTTAAATGAAACTATACGTGTTGTAGATTCCGTTGGGCAAGAAAATATTGCCATGGCCGAAACCATTAAAAAAGGATCCGTTGTGAATGCCACAGATCTTCGTGGTGAAGGGGTTATTATTCGTAAGAGCGGAAAAGTTGTTGACACGAAACGATCTAGTAGAGCAGACAAGGTAAGAACATGCTTTACCCTATCTACGAATATTATTGCCGAAAAAGGAGATCGATTGTTCTTTGTTCAAGTTTTTAATCCAAACAACATACTACTAGGAGAAAAAGCCACAATGGAATTTGAACAAGGTTCATTAAATTACAGTGCGACGGCTAAAGTTTTTTATGAGCAGGATGAACTAGACGTATGCGTGCTTGTTAATGCTGCCGAGGAAGACCTTGTTGAAGGTCGTTACACCATCAATGTATTTGATGGAGCACAACAAGTAGCAACGGCCGCTATGGATTTAAAATAGTTTTTTCGAAAATAAAAGTAAACCGCTATGATGTTATCGTAGCGGTTTTTTATTTTTGCGCTATGGCAAATAATGAAGATCATTTCAAGAAAGTAATATCACACGCCAAAGAGTATGGATACATCTTTGGATCAAGTGAAATATATGATGGGCTTAGCGCAGTTTATGACTATGCCCAAAACGGGGCAGAACTCAAGAAAAATATTCGTGAGTACTGGTGGAGAAGTATGGTGTATATGCACCAAAACATAGTAGGTATTGATGCTGCAATTTTAATGCACCCTACTACATGGAAAGCTTCTGGTCACGTAGATGCCTTTAATGATCCTTTAATTGACAATAAGGACTCTAAAAAACGTTATCGCGCTGATGTTTTAATTGAAGATTATTGTGCTAAGATTGAGACTAAGATAGAAAAGGAAGTAAAGAAAGCACAAAAACGTTTCGGAGACGCCTTTAATAAAGAAGAGTTTATTTCTACCAACCCAAGAGTTTTGGGGTATCAAGAAAAAATAAATGTCATTTTGCAACGAATGGGGAAATCATTGGAAAATGAAGATCTAGCAGATGTAAAGGCACTCATTGAAGAACTTGAAATTGCAGACCCAATTTCTGGAAGTAAAAATTGGACCGACGTGAAGCAATTTAATCTTATGTTTGGGACCAAATTAGGAGCTTCTGCAGAAACAGCTACGGACTTATATTTACGTCCAGAAACTGCTCAAGGGATCTTTGTAAATTTCGCCAATGTTCAAAAAACTGGAAGGATGAAAATTCCTTTTGGTATAGCTCAAACAGGTAAGGCATTTAGAAACGAAATAGTTGCTAGACAGTTTATTTTCAGAATGCGTGAATTTGAACAGATGGAAATGCAATTTTTTGTGCGTCCTGGTGAAGAAATGAAATGGTACGAGTATTGGAAAGAAACACGCCTTAATTGGCATAAGTCCTTAGGTATGGGAGCTGAGAATTATCGTTTCCACGACCATGAAAAATTAGCGCATTATGCAAATGCTGCTGCAGATATTGAATTTAAATTTCCATTTGGTTTTAAAGAACTGGAAGGAATTCATTCGCGTACCGATTTCGACTTAAAAGCGCATGAAGAACATAGTGGGAAGAAATTACAATTCTTCGATCCACAAATGAATGAAAGTTATGTGCCCTATGTGGTAGAGACTTCAATTGGATTGGATAGAATGTTTCTAGCTATATTCAGTAAGTCGTTACAAGAAGAAACCTTGGGTGATGGATCTACTAGAACGGTGCTTAAATTGCCATCTATTTTAGCGCCAGTCAAGGCGGCTGTATTTCCATTAGTTAAAAAGGATGGTCTCCCAGAAGTAGCTAGGAAAATTATTGAAAATTTGCAGTGGGACTTTAATGTGATATACGATGAAAAGGATGCTGTAGGAAAACGTTACCGTCGTCAAGATGCAGCGGGCACTCCATTCTGTATAACTGTAGATCATCAGACCTTAGAAGATCAAACGGTAACAATACGTCATCGCGATACTATGGAACAGGAGCGAATTCCAATTTCTGGAATCTCAGAGAAAATGAAAGACAGTATTTCTTATCAAAAATGGTTAGCTTAAAAAGACGGGTTATTCCACTCTTTTATGAATGGAAGTGATTTCAACAGGTCGTGCCTCTGGGCAACGATTGGCTCGTCGTAGCGATGTAAACTTCACCCATATTTTTTGATCATCCTGTTTGTACTCTTTGGGTAAATCAATGGGATCTACTTTTTGTGCGGCGAAACCACCTTTAATATCAATTATATAGTCACAACTACCTTCGCCTTTACCCGCTTTTATCACTCCCATTTGAAAGCCTTCAGCTTGCATCTTGTTGGCATCAACCACCTGTTTTTCCGTAGTTTTATCTTCTTGGACTTGAGTTGTAGATTCTTGTTGTGTCTTTTCAGAAGAACCACAAGAGAAAAATAATAAAGGAATCGCTATTAAAACATAAGTAAGTGATTTCATATAATCTATGTTATTTCATGTAAGATTGTTAAAATTACAATAATTATAAAGCTTCGCTAAAGTTTAATCAGTTTTTGTTAAAAATAGGCTCTTAATTGAACGGTTCCTGTGTGTACCGTACTTGAGTTCTCGCTCTTCCGTCCTTGATAGCTTAAGTTAGCGTCTAGGTATTTTGTGATTTTTTTCTGAAATAATAAACTCCATGTAAAATTAGTGTCTGGTTGCAACCCTTCTAACATGGTATAGGCAACAGGAGAAAAGGCACTTCCATTAAAGTCATTGTTGATGTAATTAAATTCTCCCGAGATGGCTATCTTTTGAACATTGTTGTATCCAAACGAAACACCTAGTTTTTGCTGATTTAACTGCTCCATAGCCCCTAAGACATTCTCCTTATTTAAAAACTGATAGAAGACATCAAATCGAGTTTGTCGATTTAGTAGGTAGGATAGTTTTGGATTAACTCCGTAGTTATCAATGCTGAAATTTCTGTTTTCAAAGTTTTCTGAAAGACTTTCAGTAACCCCGAGATTACCCTTGAAATTAATGAGCCATGATTCCCAGAATTTATGATTAAAGTTGAGCTGGTGATTTTTTAATTTATTTTCTTGTAAACCCAGTGAAATAAGATTGCTGCTGGCATTACTTAGAAAGGTGTAGCTTGTACTATAATGTTGTTTCCCTCGATTATAGAATAATGCGTTTCTGAAATTAAGTGAAAGTCCTAGTTGATTTTCTCCACCATCTTTAAAAGGGTTAATATCTTCAATAGCATTGGATCGTCGTATTTTTCTGTCAATAATATAGGAAGTCTGATTGTAAAAATGAGAGGCAAATTTTTTAAGTCCTTCAGCATTGATCCATTGAGAGGGGTTTAGTGTGAGTGTTTGACTAAATTTATTATTTCGAATTCGAACAAACACTTGATTGGGAAGTAGCACTCTAACATACGACGCCTGATCTGAATACTGAGCAATTTCAAACTCATTGAGCTCTTGAATTTCATTCTCATTATAGTCAATCCAAGTATATACACCTTGACCAGCCTCTACTTGTAAATACGTAAATTCTTGTTGTGGGATCACTCCACTATTAGATTCGATTGCCGTATTTAATCGGATTCCACCTTTCCAGATGGATTGAGCATATAACAACCGAGTGTTTAGTGATTTTTCATCCTCCTCGTCACCATCTTCGTCTTTCAGTATTCTATAATTGGTAAATAACGAAAGCTGCGTTTTTGTAGTACTAATCAACTTGCTGTTTACATAATAATCTTGTGAAGTACTCACCTTTTGCAATTGGTTATTTCGCACACTATCATTAACGCGGTATCGGTATCCAGCTTGGGCGAATACGTTCGTGCTATCGCCAATTCCCACATAGCCTTCATAGGTTATAAATTTTTGACTTAAAGGGGTGAGACTGTCATTTACAGTGGCAGTTGCTTTGTTGTTTTCAGTTTGCCACTTGGCTCCAATCCACGCTTTTTTTAAACTGTAATCAACAGTACTGCTTACCCTATTAAAGGAAGAAGCGAGAACATCACTTTTACTTTCTAATTGACTTCCATTGATAAAGATTTTCAGCGAATCTAACGTGAAACGAGAAGCCAATACATGTCTATTCCCATTAAAATTTTCGGCATAGTCTAAGCTTTGGTATTCATAACTTCCACCTCCATATTTGGGGTGCGAAATTGTGGTTCCTCCAGTTAAAAATCGTTGGTCGCCTAAAGGATTTTCAAGGTTCCAGTCTCTGTTAAATTCTATGTTATACAATCTTTCAATGGTCCTGAAATTATCGTTCAAGTAATCTAAAGAGCCATACGCATCAATGGATAAACTATCTGTCGTAGTTAGGATACGTTGCTTAGCTTTTAAATGACCTCCAAAACCTTCGTTGTCTTCGTTGTTGCGTTCGGAAAAAAGGTTGAGGTCATTCACGCTTCCAGCTAATTCAAAATCGATACTCGTTTTATGAGAAGGGTTATAGTGTGCATATACGCCACCTAATTGAAGTTT
>JAHZIZ010000281.1 GCA_022601215.1 Bacteroidota bacterium | reverse complement strand
CAAAGGGATAAATAACGAAAGTATTGGGAATCAATTTTGCTAGAGTTGGAATGTTTTCTCCTGAATGTAAAAATTGGGATAGATAAGTATTCATTAGCTGAAAGCCATAGTTATTTTTAGCCAGCATGATGAATTGTTGTTGGGCGCCATTTCTAAAATCGATTCCTATTCTGGGGCTTACTTGATATTTAGAAGCCAATCGAAGAAGATCCATCGCAGCCGAAGTTGTGTTGATATCGGTTACTGCAAAATCACGAACACCCAATCGCTGGAATAGCTCCAAGAGTTGTTTGGGCGCTATGGTGCCATAGCGTAGACTATAATAGGTATGTGTGTTTATATACATATTGGAAATATTCCAAAGTTATGGAATATTTCCAATACATTGAAATTGTGTTGATAAGTTTTTGTTGATTTAGGAGATAGACATATGGATAATCCTATTCAAAAATTGATCTATTGATAGATTATATAAGGCATGTACGGTGATATCTTTCTGTCAGTTCTCAATACATTTTACTTTGTGAAACAATAAAAGTGACAAAAGAACAGTGGATAGTTTATGGCTTTATAGCTTAAGAAAAAATGAAACGTTCAAAAAATTGGCAGAAAATATGACACCCTGTCATATTCATTCTAATGGCATAATACTTGACTTATGGAAACCGTCTGCTAAGAGGTAGACTTTAAAGTATAAAACAAAAAACACAAAGATATGAGTAAGATTATTGGAATCGATTTAGGGACGACCAACTCTTGCGTTTCGGTAATGGAAGGTAGCGAGCCAACCGTAATTCCAAACGCGGAGGGGAAACGTACCACACCTTCAGTCATCGCTTTTGTAGAAGATGGCGAAATTAAAGTAGGGGACCCAGCCAAAAGACAGGCAGTGACCAACCCTACCAAAACCATCGCTTCTATCAAGCGATTTATGGGAAATAAATTCTCTGAGTCTGCAAAAGAAGCAGAGCGCGCTGCTTATAAAGTAGTAAAAGGAGATAACAATACGCCACGTGTAGACATTGACGGACGTTTGTATACACCACAAGAATTGAGTGCTATGATTCTTCAGAAAATGAAGAAAACGGCCGAAGATTACCTTGGACAAGATGTAACACGTGCTGTAATTACGGTGCCAGCATATTTCAATGACAGTCAGCGTCAAGCGACTAAGGAAGCTGGAGAAATTGCTGGATTAACAGTAGAGCGTATTATTAATGAGCCAACGGCTGCAGCTTTGGCGTATGGAATGGACAAGAAAGACAGCGATCAGAAGATTGTAGTTTTTGATTTTGGAGGTGGAACACATGATGTTTCTATCCTAGAATTAGGAGACGGTGTTTTTGAAGTATTGTCTACAGATGGAGACACGCACTTAGGAGGAGATGATGTAGATCAGAAAATCATTAACTGGTTAGCAGATGAGTTCCAAGCGGAAGAGTCTATGGATTTGCGTAAAGATCCAATGGCGTTACAACGTTTAAAGGAAGCGGCTGAAAAAGCTAAGATTGAATTATCTGCTTCTACGCAAACAGAAATTAATTTACCATACGTAACGGCTACTGCTAGTGGTCCTAAGCACTTGGTGAAAACATTAAGTCGTGCGAAGTTTGAGCAGTTAATTGATGATTTAGTTAAGCGTACTATCGAACCTTGTCAAACTGCTCTTAAGAATGCAGGATTAAAGACAACCGATATAGACGAAATTATTTTAGTAGGGGGGTCTACTCGTATTCCTGCAGTACAGGAAGCAGTAGAGAAGTTCTTCGGAAAATCACCTAACAAAGGAGTAAATCCAGATGAAGTAGTAGCCGTTGGAGCTGCCATTCAAGGTGGAGTACTTACTGGAGATGTAAAAGATGTATTGTTATTAGATGTAAAACCATTGTCTCTAGGTTTTGAAACTATGGGAAGTGTAATGACGAAGCTTATCGATGCTAATACTACCATTCCTACTAAAAAGAGCCAGGTGTTTTCTACTGCGGCAGATAATCAGCCTTCTGTAGAGATTCACGTACTGCAAGGAGAACGTCCTATGGCAGGAGATAACAAGACCATTGGTCGTTTCCACTTGGACGGAATTCCACCAGCACAACGAGGAGTGCCACAAATTGAAGTGACATTCGATATTGATGCTAAGGGAATCATTAAAGTAAGCGCGACCGATAAGGCGACTAATAAGAGTCAAGATATTCGTATTGAAGCTTCTTCTGGATTAACCGATGAAGAAATTGAGAAAATGAAAGCAGAAGCAGAGGCTAATGCGGATGCTGATAAAGCGGCTAAGGAGAAAGCGGATAAAATCAATGAAGCGGATGGTATGATTTTTCAAACGGAAAAACAATTGAAGGAGTTTGGTGATAAACTATCTGATGATAAGAAAGCACCTATTGAAGCAGCTTTAGAGGATCTTAAGAAAGCCTACGAAACTAAAGATGTAGAAACTATTGAGCCTGCCTTAGAGAAAATTAACGAGGCTTGGAAAGTAGCTTCTGAAGAGATGTACAAAGCTCAACAGGAGGCTGGAGCCGAGGGCGGCGAAGGACAACCTGGACCGGATGCTAGTGCAGGAGCTCAAGCTGGAACCGATGAAGGAGCTGACGTTGAAGACGTAGACTTCGAAGAAGTAAAGTAAATCTCTCTTTTGTAAGCTGTAGATTATATATAAGCCCAGTCATAGTACTGGGCTTTTTGTTACCCAATCATGATAAAGCAACTGAAGCATTACATT
>JAHZIZ010000280.1 GCA_022601215.1 Bacteroidota bacterium | reverse complement strand
GAGAATTTCAAAA
Source organism: Bacteroidota bacterium (assembly GCA_022601215.1). Classification (GTDB taxonomy): domain Bacteria; phylum Bacteroidota; class Bacteroidia; order Flavobacteriales; family Flavobacteriaceae; genus Aureisphaera. The sequence goes on along the minus strand of JAHZIZ010000280.1, from coordinate 3,286 downwards.
TAGACGCAGACACAGGGCAAATTCAATTCAAAACAACATTGATGATAGGAGGTACATCTAGTTGCACCATCACCTTTAGTGAAGGCAGTGCCAACTCTTCTTTAACAGTTACCATTAATTATACTTTACCATCACCTGTTGTTCATTCCGATTGGCAAGCATGGCAAACCACCTCTTGGTGTCCCCATCCAACAAATGACGTCAATCTTTTCTTGAAAGCGTGGAATATGACTGGCACTGTGATTAATGCTTGTGTGCCTCCGGGCAATGAAATAACCACTGCAATAACCCAAGGTCACCACAGTGCTGGTGAGGTGATAGTAGGAGTTGAAGTTTTGGGTGGAGGCACAGGCGGTGAAGGCCAATTAAGGGGTGGTGTTTCTTTCTATAATGTCGTATTAAGACCAGACGATGCCTATAGAATGGGGAATTTTAATACTCTTTCGTCCGCCTACCGTGGGTATTTCGCAGGTCTGCATGTCGATACCTATGTTGGTCTGCCATTAGGTACCAACAACGACGTGAATGACGAGAACACAGCAATTTGGAAAGGGTATTTTTCCCACGTGAGATCGCACATAGCAGGACCACAAGACACTAATGATGGCTGGAGAGGTGCTGCATTATTTAGGTTGGAGGTTAATTTTGTAAACAGAACTATAAGTAATCTTAATGATCTTCCCGGTAAAAGTAATAATGGTGGCTATTATTTCAGAGCCAATTATACCCCAGAAGGATTTGTCACTGGGACATTGAATAATAGTGGTATCAAAGGTTGGACACGCGGTATTAACGATTCGTGGGGTCGTATTAGTGGGATTATCGGGCAAAAAGGCGTGACTGCTGGTTTTATATTCCGAGATTATCCTGCTAAGGCATCCAGTGATGAAGGCTATTCTGGTGGGTTTGTTGCCTGTCCAACAGTCGGTAATGACGGCACGGGTGATTGTAGATAACTAATCGTTAATCATAAATGGTTCCTAGTAATGATCGAAAATTTTCATCCCAGATTGTGGATGGTGTGGAAAGAGCTCCTAGTCGGGGAATGTTATATGCTGTTGGTTTTAAGAAAAAAGATTTTTTAATCCCCCAAGTGGGAATAGCTTCTACATGGAGCATGGTAACTCCTTGCAATATCCATATTAATTCTTTGGCAAGTTCTGTAGAGAAAGGAGTCAACAAAAACAAAGCAAAAGCAGTGTTGTTCAACACCATCACTGTTTCGGATGGCATTTCTATGGGAACAGAAGGCATGAAATATTCTTTAGTTTCTCGAGAAGTTATTGCTGATTCTATCGAAACGGTTACAGCCTGCCAAGGATTTGATGCACTCATCACTATTGGTGGATGCGACAAAAATATGCCTGCCTGCATCATGGCTATGGCTCGTTTAAATCGCCCTGCTATTTTTATATATGGTGGAACTATTCTTCCCGGCATTCACAAAAAAAAGAACATTGATATTGTTTCCATCTTCGAAGCTGTTGGTGCCTTTAGCAATCATAAAATTAATAAAAAAGAACTCGAAAGCATCGAATCCAAAGCCATACCGGGAGCTGGTTCTTGTGGTGGAATGTACACGGCTAACACAATGGCATCTGCTATAGAGGCTATGGGAATGAGTCTTCCCAATAGTTCAGCCCGCACAGCTATTTCAGCAGAAAAACAAAAAGAATGTATCGACACAGGAAGTGCCATCAAAAACTTATTAGACAAACAAATTTTACCAAAACAAATTATCACTAAAAAATCTTTAGAAAATGCTTACACTGTAGTTTGTGCTTTAGGAGGTTCTACCAATGCTATTTTACATCTTTTAGCCATAGCTCACTCGGCCAATGTTTCTTTAAATTTGGATGATTTTTCTAGAATTGGTAAAAAAGTTCCTGTCTTGGCGGATTTAAAACCTAGTGGTCGTTTTTTAATGAACGATTTAATTCAACAGGGAGGGGTTGCTCCTTTAATGAAAATGTTACTTCACAAAAAATTACTTCACCCAAATACAATTACAGTTACAGGAAAAACATTAGAAGAGAATTTAGATAAAGTTTCTTTTTATAAATCATCTCAAAAAGTTATTCAAGGTTTTGATCATCCTATTAAAAAAGAAAGTCACCTAATTATTCTAAAAGGAAATTTAGCCCCAGAAGGAGCTGTAGCCAAAATATCTGGCAAAGAAGGTATGCTTTTTGAAGGAACAGCAAAAGTGTTTAATTCTGAAGAATTGGCAATGAAAGCTATTTTGTCGCGTCTAATTAAAAAAGGAGATGTTGTTGTGATTCGCTATGAAGGGCCTAAAGGAGGTCCTGGCATGAGAGAAATGCTATCTCCTACTTCTGCCATTGTTGGGCAGGGTTTAGGCAAAGATGTTGCTTTAATTACAGATGGTCGTTTTTCGGGTGGAAGTCATGGTTTTGTTATTGGGCATATAACCCCTGAAGCTGCCTTAGGTGGTTTGATTTCTATCGTAAAAAATGGAGATACTATTTTAATTGATATAAACAAAAAAAGTATTCATTTAAAGATAAGTTTACAAGAAATAAAAAATCGTTTCAAAAAAGTAAAACATCCCGCTATAAAATATAAACAGGGTGTGCTTGCAAAATATGCAAATCATGTTTTATCTGCATCCAAAGGAGCTGTTACGGATCAATTCTAACATCATCAAAATGAAAAAAACTTTAAAAGAATTTGTTGTAGCACTCAACAAAAATACCATCACTTCCGAGCAAATAGTACAATCTTGTATTCAAGATATAGAAAAAAAAGATGCTGATATTAAATCTTTTATCGAGATCAACAAAAATAAAATATTAGAAAAAGCCCAACAATCCGATGCACGACGCAAGCAAGGCAAAGCTTTATCCGAATACGATGGCATCCCTATTGGCATTAAAGATAATATTGTGCAAGAAGGAGAAAAGGTAGAATGTGCTTCTCAAATTTTAAAAGGGTTTGTATCTCCATACTCGGCAACTGTTATTCAAAAATTAGAACATAAAGGTTTTATACCATTAGGTCGCCTTAATATGGATGAATTTGCGATGGGGTCTTCTACCGAAAACTCTTCTATTCAGATCACCAAAAATCCACATAATTTATCAAAATCTCCAGGTGGTTCCTCTGGTGGTTCTGCTGCTGCTGTTTCTGCTAATTTCGTTCCCGTTTCTTTAGGTTCCGACACAGGAGGTTCTATTCGTCATCCTGCTTCTTTTTGTGGAGTATTGGGTTTAAAACCAACATACGGAACAGTCTCTCGATATGGATTAGTAGCTTTTTCTTCTAG
>JAHZIZ010000279.1 GCA_022601215.1 Bacteroidota bacterium | reverse complement strand
GATCTAAATGATAATCTTCTCCAGCTTCATAATGCGCCACCAAATTTAATATTCTAGAAAAACATAGTAAGTCCTCCCGCATCCGTAAAGACTTATTCGAGATAATTTTATCTAAATAAACAATAGACTGTTTATTATATCCAGCGCCAAAATACAAACAGGCAATTTTGTAATAAAACATCATAATGTGATGTTCATCAATACAAGCTTTATTCTCATTAATTCCTTCCTCAATAGTATTTACCAGAGAAATCCCTTCTTCAAAGGTCCCTTTCATAAAGTGTAGATTTACCTTATGTGAGTGTTCATGAAGGAAAATAAGTGCTCTAATGTTCTCATTTTTTGGAAAAGAATCCAAGGACACTTCTTTTTCCAATCTCTGAAGTGTTTTTTCAAAACGAGAAATATCTTTTAAATAGAACAAGGCTTCGAGCAAATACTGCTTTCCCCGTAAAAAAAACACTGGATTTAAAGTGATCATTTCTGGATAATCATAAAACAAATCGACCCATTTTTTCGCATACTTATAACAAGCCTTAAAATCTTGGGTTAAAAAACTATACCATAAATACGCTTTATTAAGCCAAAGTCGCTCCCTAAAACCCAATTCTTCAAACGCAAACTCGGGTAAATGAGCCTTAAAATAAGTATCAATTATCTGAAATTCTTCATCATTCTTTACATAACCTTTCTTCAAAAATATTCCGTACAATTGTAAGGATAAATTACTCAACTTACTGGCTATGACATTTAAACGACTGATATCCTTAGCTTGTATAGAAAGTTCATTCGCACGTCCACTAATGCTTCTTGTGATGTATTGAGATTCTATTACTTTTTCAAGTTCAATGATTTCATAAGCTATATTCTTTTCTTCATTTTGAATCGCCAAACCTTTGGCCTTTCCCAGAATTCGTAAGCTCTGATTGTAAAGCCCTTTGTGGTATAAAATGGTGGCGAAATCTAACTGTTCTCTTATTTGAATACGGATATTTTGATGTGACGGGTTTAACCGAAGACTCACTAAAATTTGTTTGTAAAGATGTGCTTTGAGGTTTGAGAGCTGACTTTTCTTTAATTCCTCATGTTTTAATACTTCAGATTCGCTATAAAGGTTCAACTTTTCTAATTGTCTAAACAGGGTTAAGAACTTCGCATCGTCATTGACACCTAACCTACCTACATACAGCTTAAACTGTCGTTTTTCAGACTTGGAAAGCGACTTAACTAAGTCGAATAAATTATCTTTTTGTTCCTTGGGCATCAGTGATAAATTTGTTTTAAAACTCTTAAAATCAATACTTTAAAATCTGTTTTTTATTTATAAACATTGTATTTATATTTCAAAAACAAAGCCATTAGCGATGGTCAAAGTATACATTCGTATTGAAATAAAAAATTTTTTTCAATATGTCTAAAGAACTCATTCAAATTTTCGACACAACGCTTCGTGACGGCGAACAAGTTCCTGGGTGTAAATTAAACACTCAACAGAAAGTTATCATCGCAACACAACTAGATAGATTGGGTGTTGACATTATTGAAGCTGGATTTCCAGCATCAAGCCCAGGTGATTTTCAAGCCGTAAAAAAGGTATCAAATATTGTAAAAAATGCAATCGTTTGCGGATTGACTAGAGCGGTCGAAAAGGACATCGAAGTAGCCTATGAAGCACTTTCGAAAGCTCGAAGACCTAGAATCCATACAGGTATTGGCACGAGTGATTCACATATAAAATATAAGTTCAATTCTTCGAGAAAAAATATACTTGAAAGGACTCATAGAGCAGTATCATATGCGAAATCTTATGTAGAAGATATAGAGTTTTATGCCGAAGATGCTGGACGTACGGACAATGATTATTTAGCGCAAGTTTGTGAAGCAGCTATAAAGGCTGGAGCTACAGTGCTTAATATTCCAGACACCACTGGTTATTGCTTACCCGCAGAATACGGCGCCAAAATCAAGTACCTAAAAGAACATGTAAAAGGAATAGATAAAGTTGTGCTCTCTTGCCATTGTCATAATGATTTAGGATTGGCCACTGCCAATGCCATTGAAGGAATCCTCCATGGAGCCCGCCAGATAGAATGTACTGTTAATGGTATTGGAGAACGCGCTGGTAACACGGCACTTGAAGAAGTAGTTATGATATTAAAACAACACCCAAATCTAGAATTAGACACCCAAATTAAGACAAAAGAACTGTTCGCTACAAGTCAGTTGGTAGCGCATCATATGGGTATGCTTACTCAACCTAACAAAGCTATAGTTGGTGCGAATGCCTTTGCTCATAGTTCCGGAATTCATCAAGATGGAGTAATCAAAAATAGAGAAACCTACGAGATTATGAACCCAAAAGATGTAGGCGTCACCAATTCTGCCATAGTACTTACTGCAAGAAGTGGTCGAGCAGCTTTGGCGTATAAAGCTAAGAATATTGGATATGAAATGACAAAAATCCAACTCGATGATGTCTATTCAAATTTTTTAAAGTTCGCTGATAGACACAAAGAAATAATGGATTCAGATATTCATCAAATCATAGAAACTTCAAACGTATACAACGAAATAATATCGGCATAAATGAAAAAAACACTCTTTGACAAAGTGTGGGATAGTCATGTTGTCCAATCCATCCAACACGGACCAGATATCTTATATATTGACACCCACTTAATCCATGAAGTAACCAGCCCACAAGCTTTTAATGAACTTGAAAAAAGGGGGATTAAGATAATGCGTCCTGATAAAATCATTGCCACAGCAGATCATAATACCCCGACAATTAATCAACATTTGCCCATCCAAGATGCCCTCTCAAGACGTCAATTAGAACAACTCGCAGACAATTGTCACAAACATGGAATCACCCTTTATGAATTAGGGCATAAATACAATGGCATTGTCCATGTAATTGCGCCTGAACTCGGAATCACTCAACCTGGAACAACCTTGGTTTGTGGTGATAGTCATACCTCCACCCATGGTGCTTTTGGAGCCATCGCATTTGGTATTGGTACTAGTCAAGTTGCTCAAGTATTTGCTAGTCAATGTGTATTGCTTGCAAAACCTAAAAGTCTTAGAATTACTATAAACGGTAATCTCCACCCTGGTGTGTTAGCTAAAGATGTCATTCTCTATATTATATCTCAACTTGGGACCAATGCTGGGACGGGTTACTTCTGTGAATTTGCAGGTGATGTATTCAAAAACATGACCATGGAAAGCCGGATGACCGTTTGTAATATGAGTATAGAAATGGGGGCACGTGGAGGAATGATTGCTCCAGACGAAACAACTTACAAATATATCGAGGACAGAAAATTTGCACCTAAAGGAGAACTTTATGCTGAAAAAGTTGCTTACTGGAAGACTCTGCCTACTGATAAAGGAGCGCTCTTTGATAAAGAATACTATTTTGACGCCGCTGAAATTCAACCCATGCTTACCTACGGTACAAATCCAGGGATGGGTATTAAAATAAATGATACAATCCCTAAAAAAAGGGATGCCTCTTTTAAAAAAGCATTAAAATACATGGACTTTAAAGCAGGCGAATGTTTACTTGAAAAGCCCATTAACTATGTTTTTATTGGAAGTTGCACCAACTCTCGCATAGAAGATTTTAGAGTCGCAGCACAGTATATAAAAGGAAGGCAAAAAGCAAGCAATGTCACGGCATGGTTAGTTCCAGGAAGCAAGCAAGTAGAGGCACAAATACATGAAGAAGGCCTTAGCCGCATTTTTGAAGATGCTGGTTTTCAATTACGACAGCCTGGCTGCTCAGCTTGTTTGGCTATGAATGCTGATAAAATTCCAAAAAATGAATACTGCGTTTCTACCAGTAATAGAAATTTTGAAGGCCGTCAAGGGCAAGGAGCTAGAACCATTTTAGCAAGTCCTTTAATGGCAGCCGCGACAGCTATAGAAGGAAAAATTGTAGATATAACCAAACAGCTTAACTAATGGAAAAGTTTACTATCGTAACATCCACCGCCATACCGCTCGACGTCGAAAATATAGATACTGATCAAATTATTCCAGCCCGTTTTTTAAAAGCAACCAATAAAGAAGGATTTGGCGAGAACGCATTTAGAGATTGGCGCTATGATAACTTCGGGAATCAGAATGATCAATGTATACTGAACCAAAAGATATACACAGGTAGTATTCTCATCGCAGGCAATAATTTTGGTTGCGGTTCAAGTCGAGAGCATGCAGCATGGGCACTAACGGGGTACGGATTCAAGGTAATTGTTTCCAGTTTCTTTGCCGATATTTTCAAAGGAAATGCCCTAAATAACAGTTTACTTCCTATCGAAATTTCTCCAGAATTCTTAAAAAGAATAATGGAGTTGGTCAAAGTAAAACCAACCACACAACTGCGAATAGATTTAGAGAATCAGACAATTGCTGTAGTAGCCGAATCGCTACAAGAATCTTTCGACATAGACCTGTACAAAAAAGCTTGTATGATACAAGGATATGATGACATTGACTTTTTACTAAGTAAAAAAAAGGCCATCGAGCAATTTGAATTCTCAAAAATTTAAACTTATGAAACTAAATATAGCTGTACTTCCTGGAGATGGGATTGGTCCTGAAGTGACTAATCAAGCCATAAAAGCATTAAAAGCAATTGCTCTAGAATTTGAACACACCTTTAT
>JAHZIZ010000278.1 GCA_022601215.1 Bacteroidota bacterium | reverse complement strand
GATAGCCAATCCATTTCTGAAAGAAGCTTCTACACCAATCACAAGTTCATTTAACTGACCAATAGTAGCTTCAGACTGAACACCATCTACGCTGGGTCCATTAGGGTCTGTCTGCTCATCAAAGGAACAAGAAGTGACTAACATAGTAGCTACCGCCATCCCCAATAAGGTTATTTTTCTATATATGTTTTTCATAATCAATTTTATTAAAAGTTAACATTTAAGTGAAAATACACTTGTGTAGAACTTGGGAATGGAGTTACCTCAATACCACTAGAAAGTCCCGCTCCACCGTTAACAGAGGTTTCAGGATCATAACTACTATAATCAGTGCTAGTAAATAAGTTTCTTCCCGAAGCTCCTAATTTCACACCTTCTACAGTTCCTCCAAAAACACTTTCTACAAATTTTGTAGGTACTCTGTAGTAAAGAGCTGCTTCCCTTAATCTAAGGTATCCAGCATCTTCTACGAAACGAAGTGCATTAGTTGGAGATGCTAAACGATCTTGACCTGCTTGTGTCTCAAGATCTGGAGACACCTGACCTAAATCAGTTAAGAATCTAGATAAGTTAAGGTTATCACCACCTTCTTTTAATTGAAATAAGAATGATACGTCAAATTGCTTAAACAACGTAATATTGTTACTCCACGACATTTGGAAATCAGGCTCTACATCACCCACTTGAGTTAACTCACCATCAATATTACCTACTAGCTGAGTTACTGGCTGACCTTCTTCAATAAAGAAAGTACCTAATCCAGTTCCGAAACCAGCACCTGGCTGTGCAAATGCAGGAACGTCTAATCTTGTTACTTCAGATTGGTTCTTGTACCATTGAACTCTTGTGTTCCAAGAAAAGTTTTCAGCACGAACTACGTCTGCAGATAATGCTAATTCAATTCCTTTATTTTCCATATCTGCTAAGTTCGTAGTTTCACGAGTAAATCCAGAAGAACCAGGTAAAGCTCTTGTCAAGATTAAGTCATCCACTTGCTTCTTATAGTACGTTGCTTCAAGATTGATTCGACTATCTAAAATTCCTAAGTCTAAACCAAACTCTAATTCACGAGCTGTTTCTGGCTCAATATTAGGATCACCTTTAGCTCCTCCTAATGTTTGACCTACAGACCCATCTCCTACAGTGGTTCCAGTATAACTTGTGAAATTTGCGCCAAATTGTGCTGGAGCACCTGTTTCACCATAGGCTCCACGAAGTTTTAATTGATTTACAGCATCTAAATTCCAAAAATCCATATTAGCTAAATTCAATGCTAACGAAGCCTTTGGGAAACCATAAAATTCATTTGGATCACCATTTCGAGTTGACTTATCTAAACGATATCCAACAGTTGCAATAATCTGATCCTTATAGTTACCTTCTAATTGTCCAAACATACCGAAATCCTTCTCAGTAGATAGGAATTGGTTGAAACTTTGTGCCGCAGAATTATCTACACTTGTTTGGTTTGCTAATAATCCTTGTCCAATATTTAACAACGTATTAGTGTCTTGGTATAAATAAGTCATACCTGCCTGAGTCGTTAACCCAAGGTCACCTCCCATAGCGTCGTGATCCCATACTGCAATAGTCTGAGCATTGAACTGTGTAAAGTTGTTATTACCTTCAGCAATAAATCCTGGGTTTAATGTACCCTGCTGAGATTGATGTATCTCCGGAACATATACATATGTCTGGTTAGATAAAACATCCGCACCTCCACTTAAAATCAACTTAACTCTGTTTGTATCCGTAGTAAGAATCTTTGTATTTAAAGTCATACCTTGAATAAAACGGTTGTTTGTATCTTCATTCTTCGCTTGATCTCTCACAAAAATTGAGTTACCAGCAAATGTTGGGTTATTAGGATAGTTTCCTTGAGCATCTGGAAATAAGTTATTCCAAGGACGCGTAAAGGCTAATGTATAACCATAACTCAACCCTCCTTCATTTTCGTTTCCTGTGAAAGAACGACTCGAGTTACTTCTAATGTAATTACTCGTTGAAGTAATATCAAATGTATTAGAGATTTTGTGTTCGATGTTACCTCTTACAGAGAAACGGTCAAACCCTGTGTTTTTGATAATACCTTCTTCATCTCTAAAACCACCACCTACGTAAAACTTAGTTTTCTCATTACCACCAGTCGCACTTAAACGAGTCTCGTTGATAAATCCAGTTTCTCCATAAATAATATCTTCATAGTCATATAATTGACCACGATTAGCAATTACAGACTCAAATTTAGCTCTCTCTCCAGCTCCAAATGTATCTTCTACAGATTGTGCTGTCCATGGGCGAATCCCTAATCTATTAGAGATTTTGTTAACCCCCACGTCTTGGCTAAAGCTAATTTTAGTTTTTCCAAGCTTACCACGTTTAGTAGTAATGATAATTACACCTGCGTTACCACGTTGTCCATAGATAGCAGCAGCAGAAGATCCTTTTAAGATTTCAATATCTTCAATATCATTAGGATCTAAATCCGCCAAACGGTTTGCACCATTCTCTTCATTGGCACGGTTCGCACCTGACGCAAAACGAAGCCCCGAAGGAACTTCAACATTATTAATATATACTCCATCTACAATAATTAATGGTTGGTTATTACCATTAATAGATGAAATACCACGTAGACGTAATGCAAAACCACCTCCTGGCGCTCCAGAAGAAGAAGTAATGTTCACCCCGGTAACTTTACCATATAAGGCTCCGTCTACAGTTGTTTGTCCAGTAGTACCTACTAATTCTTCGGCGCTTACACTGGATACAGCATTAGCTGCATTGGCACGCTTAATCGATGTACCAAGACCCGTGATAATTACCTCATCAAGAGCTTGAGCTGATTCTGACATAACCGCATCAGTAGTTCCAGCAGCTGTAACTTGCTGTTCAACTGTTGAAAATCCTAATGCAGAAAATTCTAAGGTTGCAGGAAAGCTGCTAACCTCAATCGAATAAGTACCGTCAAAATCGGTAGTGGTACCATTGGAGGTGCCTTTTTCAATCACATTTGCGAATGGCATAGACTCTCCGTTATCCATACTTACTTTACCCGTTATCGTATTTTGTGCAAACACGAAACAAGGCAAAAGAAATAAAAACAGGAGTATCCTGTAATTAACGTTGGTTTGTTTCATAATTATTAAGTTTTTGTTAATACATCGAAAATAGTTTTAATTCTTCATTTAAACCAAAGAATAACTCATTTTTTTTCAATAGAATCATTCAAAATTAAGGTTTCAATTGAACGAACTGATACCCAATCAACTATATTTTAACCGAAACAAGGTAATCCCCGATAATCTTTATAAATTTGCAGCCTTGTTTATGAAAAGATAAAAAATGTATAGAACACACAATAATGGAGCCCTGCGTTCCTCACATATAAAGGAAACTGTAACCCTTGCCGGATGGGTTCAAAAAACTAGAAATAAGGGCTTTATGATTTGGGTAGATCTTCGTGATCGCTACGGAATCACTCAACTTATTTTTGACGAAGAACGGACGCCTAAAGCCATGATGGTGATTGCTAGTAGCCTCGGTCGAGAATTTGTGATTCAAGTGACGGGAACTGTCATTGAACGTGAGTCAAAAAACCCTAACATTCCTACTGGTGATATTGAAATTTTGGTTTCCGAGATTAATATACTCAACGAATCCATCACTCCCCCTTTTACTATTGAAGACGAAACAGATGGCGGTGAAGACCTCCGAATGAAATATCGTTACCTTGACATTAGACGAAATCCTGTTAGGGAAAATCTGATTTTTAGACATAAAGTAACCATGGCGGTGCGCAATTATCTTTCGCAAAAGGATTTCGTGGAAGTAGAAACTCCCTACCTAATTAAATCAACCCCTGAAGGCGCTAGAGACTTTGTAGTCCCAAGCCGAATGAACGAAGGCCAATTTTATGCCTTACCACAATCTCCACAAACTTTTAAGCAACTGCTTATGGTAGGTGGAATGGACCAATACTTCCAAATTGTAAAGTGTTTCCGAGATGAAGATTTACGAGCTGACAGACAACCTGAATTCACACAAATTGATTGTGAAATGGCGTTTATTGAGCAAGAGGATATTCTAAATACTTTTGAAGGACTAACACGTCATTTACTTAAAGAAATCAACAACGTTGAGATAGGGAAATTTCCGCGCATGACTTATGACGACGCTATGCAAAGATACGGTAATGACAAACCAGACATCCGTTTTGGTATGGAATTTGGCGAACTAAATGCGATAGCTCAACACAAAGACTTTAAGGTATTCAACTCGGCCGAACTTGTTGTTGGAATCGCGGTGCCTGGTGGAAATTCATTTACACGAAAGGAAATTGACAAATTAATCGATTGGGTAAAGCGCCCTCAAGTTGGTGCCCTTGGAATGGTATATTCCAGATGTAATGACGACGGTAGCTTTAAATCTTCTGTGGATAAATTTTACAATCAAGACGATTTGGCCAAATGGGCAGAAGCCACTGGTGCCAATCCAGGCGACCTAATTTGCATACTATCAGGAGAGACGAATAAGGTACGAGCTCAAATGAGTGCTTTACGAATGGAGCTAGCAGAACGTCTTGGTTTGAGAAAAGCTGATGAGTTCGCCCCATTATGGGTTATTGATTTTCCACTATTAGAATTGGACGAAGAAACGGGACATTATCATGCCATGCATCATCCCTTTACCTCGCCGAAACCAGGACAGATTGAGCTACTAGATACAGAACCCGGTAATGTAAAAGCAAATGCATACGACTTGGTTTTAAATGGAAATGAAATCGGCGGAGGATCTATTAGAATACACGATAAAGAAACTCAAGCCATCATGTTGAGACACTTAGGATTTTCAGAAGAAGAAGCCAAAGCACAGTTCGGTTTCCTTATGGATGCATTTGAATACGGAGCTCCCCCCCACGGAGGAATTGCCTTTGGTTTGGATAGATTGGTATCTATTCTTGGAGGGCAAGAAACCATTAGAGACTTTATCGCATTTCCAAAAAACAATGCTGGTCGCGATGTAATGATAGACGCTCCAGCACCTATTGATGAAGAACAACTAAACGAATTAAATTTAATTGTAGATATACAATAGCACCCGTAGATGAGATATGCTCTTATTATAGTTTTTATAGGAATAATACTTATCCTAGGATATGGGTTATACATAAACCCCATAGACAATCAAAAGGGAGAGTTTTGTATTGGGATTTCAGTGGCAGGACTTTTCTTTCTTTGGATGCCTCTGTTTATCTACCATAGATGGAGAAATAAAGACATTAAAGACTATATGCTCACCAAAGAAAACATACAAAAAATGAAAGTGGAAACAGAAGAGAAAAAACTGTAAATCAGTTACTTTTTTTTAAAATAGTTACATTTTCTTAACATTTCCCATATTAATTCTATTACCTTTGAGTATCTAATTAATTATTATTTATTACAATGGAAGGAACAGTAAAGTTTTTTAACGAATCTAAAGGTTACGGTTTTATCACTAATGATGACACTGGAAAAGACATTTTCGTGCACGTAACCGGACTTAACGGGGAAGCTCTTAACGAAGGTGACAAAGTAGAATATGTTGAAGAAGAAGGAAGAAAAGGAATGGTTGCCGCACAAGTGCGTGTAATCCATGAATAAGATATATATCTTTTACCCACCGATTACAAATCCCTTTGAGCAATGCTCAAGGGGATTTTTTTTTAATTTAAATTTCGCTTCTCAATAAAGAAACGTTTTAATAAATTCGAAGCTTCTTCGTTTAAGACACCTCCAAACATGGTAGTTTTAGGGTGTAACTTTGTTCCCATTTCGATACAGCCTCGTTGCTCATCTCGTGCTCCATAAACGATCTTAGAAATTTGACTCCAAAATAGCGCTCCAGCGCACATTTGACATGGTTCAATAGTAACATATAAGGTGCAATCAATTAGATACTTTCCCCCGAGATAATTAGCGGCAGCCGTAATAGCTTGCATTTCTGCATGGGCTGTAACATCATTTAACCGCTCGGTAAGATTATGTGCCCTCGCAATAATTTGATTGTTACTTACAACTACAGCACCAATAGGCACTTCTCCTTTTTCATATGCCAATTCAGCTTCTTGTAAGGCCCGTTTCATAAAATAAGTATCATCGTAGGGTTGTATCATAAGTATGGTAAATTTCAAAATTACAAATTACCCTAGTAATAAATCAACAAATCTCCAATAACCGTATCTTTGACATGTGAAGCAATCGTTACTTACTACCATTCAACATCCTAAAGATCTAAGATCACTTTCTAAGGATCAGCTGACCCAACTTGCTATAGATCTCCGTGAATTTATTATAAATATTGTCGCCGTCAAAGAAGGGCATTTAGGCGCAAGTTTAGGTGTCGTAGAATTGACTATCGCATTACATTATGTCTTTAACACCCCCATAGATAAATTAGCTTGGGATGTTGGGCATCAAGCTTATGGACACAAGATTCTGACAGGACGTAGAGATCTTTTTCACACCAATAGACAATGGAATGGGATTAGTGGGTTTCCAAAAATTTCTGAAAGTGAATTTGATACTTTCGGGGTTGGACATAGTTCAACTGCAATATCAGCAATGCTGGGAATGGCAATTGCTGGGCAACTAACAGGTGATGCCCGCAGACAGCATATTGCGGTGGTTGGTGATGCCTCAATTGCCAGCGGAATGGCTTTTGAAGCTCTTAATCATGCAGGAACAACAAATACCAACTTGCTAGTTATTTTAAACGATAATGCCATTGGCATCGATCCCAGCGTAGGAGCGCTAAAAGAATACCTCTTAAAAGTAACGCTGGATGACGCCCCAGACACTGACAATATTTTTGAAGCATTAAACTTCAACTATTCTGGACCCATCGATGGACATAATATTTCAAACTTAATAGCCGAAATGGAACGGCTTAAAAAAATAGAAGGACCCAAATTACTACATGTTATTACCACAAAGGGAAAAGGACTGAAACAAGCAGAGGAAGATCAAGTAAAATACCATGCACCTGGTAAATTTGATGCGACCACAGGAAATTTAATCCCTAAGGACAACAGAGTCGAGCCACCAAAATTTCAAGATGTATTTGGACAAACAATGGTCACTCTCGCTGGTCTGAATGAAAATATTATTGGAATTACTCCAGCTATGCCTACTGGTAGTTCTCTAAAATATATGATGGAAGCTTATCCTGAACGAGCTTTCGATGTAGGCATTGCCGAGCAACATGCTGTGACTTTTGCCGCAGGTTTAGCAACACAAGGTATGACCGTATATTGTAATATTTACTCTACCTTCTTGCAGCGAGCCTATGATCAGGTAATTCATGATGTTTGCCTACAAAACCTACCTGTAATATTTTGTCTAGACCGAGCAGGCCTTGTGGGAGAAGATGGTCCTACGCATCATGGCGCCTATGATATTGCTTATCTACGATGTATTCCCAATCTAACCATTGCCGCGCCAAGAAACGAAATTGAACTTCGAAACCTACTATATACCGTTCAAATTACTAACGACCGCCCTATTGCGATTCGGTATCCGAGAGGCAGGGGAACAATACTAAACTGGAAGCAACCCTTCGAAAAAGTATCGCTCCATCTAGGAGAAACTTTACTAAAGGGAGATAAAATTGCGGTACTATCGATTGGCACTATTGCTGCAAATGTTACAAAAGCTATAGCATCAATTAACAAGGCAGGCCAAAATGCTATTGGGCATTATGATTTGCGATTGGTAAAACCCTTGGACATCGAACTATTACATATTATTTTTAAAGAGTACGAGACCCTTATTACGATTGAAGATGGAACTATTATTGGTGGGTTTGGGAGTGCTGTCTTAGAGTTTGCTGCCCAACATCAGTATAAAAATACTATAGAAATTATGGGTGTGCCAGATACCTTCGTTGAACATGGAAGCGTATCACAACTTCAAGAAATAGCTGGTATCTCTTCGAAGGCCATTTATAAAACCCTTCAAAAATACTTATAAAAAAAAGGCTTTCATTTCTGAAAGCCTTTTCTATTATTTATTCAATAATGATTACTGAATAATCAATTTTGAAGTGTGTGCGTAGTTACCACCATCAATCTTGATTACGTAAACCCCACTTGTAAGGCCAGACGCATTGATTGTAGATTGGTTACCTAACTTAACAGTAGTAGAATATACTCTTCTTCCATTCATATCGAAGATAGATACTTTAGTCTCTCCAAGATTTACAATAGAACTAATGTTAACTTGTCCGTTAGACGGGTTAGGGAAAATTTTGAAGTTTCTGTCAAAGTTTTGATCCTCTGTTCCAAAATCACAACTTGGTACTGTAAAGTCTTCCGTTTGATCTGTACTAGAGAATGTACTTCCTTGATCTGCATTTGCTCCAAGTCCTCTAGCAGCAAAAGCTGTCCAGATTAACTCACAGTTTGCACCTCCATTAGCCAATTGATCCGCTTCAATGATCGCATCACGACCATCAACAAATCCAGGGCTACAAGGCTGTAACTTCATACCGTCCATTACTAATTGTAATGCGATGTTATTTCCACCTGTTCCTGTATAAAGATCTGAATCAAATCCATACTCATCTACGAATGCCCATGTAAGATCCCAAATAGCTGTTGCCCAAACAAATCCTACTCCGTGAGGAACAACTTGTGAATTTGAATCTCCATATGTGAAATCGTTGATTCCTGTATCTGTAGAATATGGTGCTGGTCTAATTCCTCCTGGACTTTGAGAAGCATAAGCAGCTAATCCTCTAGCCTCAGTTCCATCTTCACCAGTTTGCATCGTCATGATTAATCCAATGTAATCGCTCCATCCTTCTCCCATTTGTTCAGCATTTCCTAAACAACTAGTGTTAACTGGTCCACCAGTTAAACGGTTAGAGATTCCGTGACCATATTCATGAGCAACAATCTCGTTGTCTAAACTACCATCTAAGTCTTGAGATACTCCAGAACCGCTAATTGTTCCACTCTGTCCTCCATTTGCAAGGACATCTGCTATAATTGCATCTCCATCTACATCAGAAACCATAAATAATGGAATAGTAACTTGATCTCCAACAGCTCCAGGAGCCATAACAATAGGATCTCCAGCTACATTGTTCACGATAATAACAGCAACAGCTCCTTCATCCTGAGCAGCTAACGCTTTAAATCCAAACTCACATTCTCCTCTTCTAAGGATCGCAATCTTACCAGCTAAGTCTGCTCCATTGGTAATTGCATCACAAGCATCTTGCTGATCTGCAGTTCCTCCAGCATCATCAATAACAGCTACAACATCTTCCGTCAAAGCTGGGTCAGGAATAACCCCACCAAAAGCAGCAGGTACTCCAGAGTAGACTCCAGCAGTAGCTCCTTCATTCATAGTAAGAATATCCGCAACTGGTCCAGTTCCACCTGTCCATAAGAACATCTGCATTCTTGGGTTAGCCCCATCTGGTGGCGTCGCAAAGTTTGCATTATTTGTTCCAGAACCATCTTGTGCATCTGCGTTTACAGAGTCACTTCCGTTTCCTGGGTTACCATAGTTATTTTCTTGGAAATTTCCACTTTCTTCGTCAAATCCATACTCATAAAACATATCATGAATAACGTTGTTCCAGTAGAATAAGTTCGTAGTAGATGCATCTGTAAAGTTCGCAGGTGCATTAGGAAGGTTGTAATCAAAATCAAAGTTTAACGTTGCACCTCCATCTGGAGAAGCTCCAGTACCATTATTTCCATTGATATCTTCTTGAGACCATACATTGTTTCCTCTTGTGATTGTGAATTCTGCACCAGCAGCACCATCCGTATCATGCCATCCAAAAGGAGAGGCATTAGCCGTAGCAGGATCAGAAACTAGCTCACCATTACTTGTTCCATGATCGTCTGGATTACGAGAAGGAATAGGGAATACTCTGTAAGTATCACCTCCTATTGCAGCTTCACCTGCAAAAAGTACACTTTCCTGAGAAGTCTGAGCATTCATGCTAAAATGAGAATGAGCCGCCTCACCGAAGTTACAGCTAACCACATAATCGTTAGAATCTAAAACTTGTCCGTTTACTGCATCAATACGCAAGTTGTAATAGTGACTTGCATCTAAAAGGTAGATACTAAGTTCCCAAGACAAACGTAAGCTATTATCAGCCATTGGTTGGTATACCAATTGAACTGGGATTTCATTTAAAGAAACACCCCCATTAGAAAATACAAACGCATTACCATTTGATTCTAATAATTCAGCATTTGGAGCTGGCAACCCTAAAGCACTAGCAGCACTGTTAATGGCAGCTGCAGCGTCAATTGTAGGGTTAGTAGTATTAACTCTACTAGCTAAATTGGCAGTAAAACGAGAAGCAGCATTTACTACCTCACCATTTCTAATTGCGAAACTTGAAGTTGAATTGAAAATATCAATTCCGTTGTGCTGTTGATTAACATACACGTTTTGAACGTCCATACTCTTAGAGTATGACGATGATTTTTGCGAGATCGTTTCAATATCTTGAGCAGACAACCCCAAACTGGCGCTATTGTTCAGATATGATTTGATCACTGGCGCATAGTCTTGCGCTCCTGCCACACTTACCATAAGGAAAGCAAGCAAGTAAAGTAATTTTTTCATAGTCTTTAGTTTTAATGAATAAATAAATTAAGTGTCCCTTTGCTGTCGTGAATCCAATTTCAACAAAAAGCCCATAAATATAATATCTTATTTTTACAAAATACGCTTATCCCTTGAAAATATTACATTTTTCCATTGATTTTGTTAACGATTTGCAAGGAATTCCCATCGGTTAACTGGGAGATAAACGAACAGCTTTTCATCAAATAATCAT
>JAHZIZ010000277.1 GCA_022601215.1 Bacteroidota bacterium | reverse complement strand
TTTCCTGAGCAGTAAGGCCCATAGATAATAGCATCATGAATGAGATAGGTACAAGTAACTTTTGCATAATTCTGAATTTGGAATTTGAATAAAAATTAAGGAGCAACAATATAAGATATAAATTGCGAAAAATAGGGTTGTGACGTATCTTTGCAAGGTTTTTAAAAACTAGCTCCTATTGGCTACAACTCAGACTACTTCACTTCCTGCTTCGGTAATTAAGAATTTTACCGAAATCACCAAAATGCGACTTTCCGTAAGCGTAGTTTTTTCTTCGGTGGCAGGTTATTTATTAGGGGTAGGAGATACCATTGATTTTTATGTGCTTCTGCTGTTGTGTATAGGAGGATATTGTATGGTAGGTGCTTCAAATGTATTTAATCAAATTATAGAGAAGGATCTGGATGCATTGATGGATCGAACCAAGGATCGTCCAATTCCTGGAGGTAGAATGGGCGTGACCTCGGCTTTTGTATTGGCAAGCATTCTTACAATAGCTGGGATTGCTATTTTGTATCTAATTAATCCAAAGACAGCAATGTTTGGGGCGATTTCTATTTTCATGTACGTGAGTTTGTATACTCCTTTAAAAACGAGAACTCCACTTTCTGTTTTTGTTGGTGCCTTTCCGGGAGCAATTCCTTTTATGTTGGGCTGGGTAGCTGCAACTAACGAATTTGGAATAGAACCAGGAACCTTGTTCATGATACAATTTTTTTGGCAGTTTCCCCATTTTTGGGCAATCGGGTGGTTCTTGTTTGATGACTATAAAAAAGGGGGGTTCTTTATGCTTCCTAATGGAAAAAGAGATAAGGGCACTGCGATACAGGTTATTTTGTATTCGGTTTGGACGGCCTTGGCTTCGCTCATACCAGCTGTTGGAGTTACGGGGCGTTTGTATATTACACCAGTCTCAGCAATTGTGATCGCAGGACTTGGAGTGTGGCTTGTTTATTATGCCGTTAGATTGTACAAATTACAAACCGCAAAGGCAGCAAGACAGCTGATGCTTGTGAGTGTGAGTTACATTACTTTGCTGCAAATTATTTACGTTGCTGATAAATTTATAAGATAATGAAGGATTATACCGAAGGGAATGATGAAATGAAAACCAATCGCGCCAAAAAAATGATGCTTTGGTTTGCTATTGTGAGTATGGGAATGAGTTTTGCGGGTTTTACCAGTTCGTATATTGTGAGCAGAACGAGAAGGGATTGGCTGGAAGATATGGCATTGCCTGAGGCGTTCTATGTTAGCTTAGTGGTTATTGTTATGAGTAGTTTGACCATTCATTTTGCTAAGAAGATGATCCAACAGGAAAATCAAAAAGCTGGAATGGGGCTTCTAATAGGAACATTTTTATTGGGTGTGCTATTTATTTGGTTACAGTTTAGAGGTTTTGGTGAGATCATCAATGAGATGGGAATCAATCTAACAGGACCAACAAGTAACGCTAAGGGAACCTTTATTTATTTAATCGCCGTTGTGCATATTGCGCACGTTGTTGCGGGCTTAATTGCACTACTTACAGTAATTTATAATCATTATAAACAAAAGTATAAGAAGGGGAAAACCCTTGGAATAGAACTAGCTGCTACTTTCTGGCATTTCGTAGATATTCTTTGGATTTATCTCTTTTTGTTTTTCCTTTTTGTGAGATAAAAATTATACTTATTTTTGCACACTAATAAACCAATAATTTCTATGGAAGCTACCGTTGCTAAAACAGGTACCGAAGGAAAAACCTGGGGTGGTGGAAATCGCCCTCTCAATGCCAGTTATGGTAAAATGATGATGTGGTTTTTCATTGTGTCAGATGCCTTGACATTTTCTGGCTTTATTGCCGCTTATGGATTTTCTAGATTTAAATTTATAGATGCTTGGCCTATTGCCGATGAAGTATTTACGCACGTTCCGTTTTTACACGGAGTTCCTGCGCCGATGTACTATGTGGCATTTATGACTTTAGTCTTAATTTTCTCTTCAGTAACTATGGTGCTTGCCGTAGACGCTGGACACAAAATGCAAAAGAACAAAGTGATCTGGTATATGTTCTTCACAATTATTGGAGGAGCCATTTTCGTAGGATCGCAAGCTTGGGAGTGGGCTACTTTTATTAAAGGAGATTATGGTGCTGTAGAGACAAAAGGAGGAAAGATTCTTCAGTTTTTAGATACTGAAGGAGAACGTGTGGCTATTGCGTCTTTTGCAGAACACTTGCCTTCAGAGAGAGTAACACATGAAAGCAAAAATGGTATCTGGTATGATTCGGAAGCCGAAACAAGAACGTCTTACTCTTATGAAGAAGTAAAAGCTGGTTTCTTGGCTAATGAGAACCTTTTAATAAGGACACAGTACTTAAATGAAAAAGGAGAGCCAACTGTGTTGTCTAGAAAAGAGTCTGTCGATAAGCTAGTGAATGATGGAAGATTAGTTGTGGAAGGTGCGAACCTGAAGCGTAATGAATATGGACATCCGTTGTTTGCAGATTTCTTCTTCTTTATTACTGGATTCCACGGTTTCCACGTATTTTCAGGAGTGGTTATTAACTGTATTATTTTCTTTAACGTTATTATTGGAACCTACGAAAGACGTAAGAGTTACGAGATGGTAGAGAAAGTAGGATTGTACTGGCACTTTGTAGATTTAGTATGGGTATTTGTATTTACATTCTTCTACCTCGTTTAAAACATTGAAATTATAACCCATGGGACACGAACATAAATTAGAGATATTTAGAGGGCTTTGGAAATTTAAGTCTAACGTAAGCAAGATCTGGGGAGTATTTTTCTTCCTCTGTGCCGTAACTGCGGTAGAAGTAGTACTTGGTATTATGAAACCAGAATGGGCTACAGAACCCCGTTTCTTGGCTATGAAGTTGATCAACTGGATCTTCATCATTCTTACCCTTGTGAAAGCATATTATATTACGTGGGATTTTATGCACCAACGTGATGAAACCAAAGGGCTAAGACGTTCCGTAGTTTGGACGGCAATTTTCCTTATCTGCTATCTGATCTTAATACTATTGATTGAAGGTGATTATATCTTCGATGTATACAAAGAGAATTACATTAAATTCAATTTCTAATGTAATTGTAACAATATAGGCCCTCTTTAGCGTAAAGCTTTAGAGGGCTTTTTTCTGCCTAAAATCCTAGTTAAAAATCCCTTATAAAATTGCTCATCCCTTGTTTGGGTCGTATTTTTGCAAAAACCTTATGTCTGTGCAAACAAAAAAGTTTCTCGTTCTTGCCATCCTCTTTATGCTACCTATATCGGTATATCTTTTTTTTGCATCAGGGAAGAATAACTTTGTTAAACTACCAACCCTCACCCATGGTGTGCATGAACTCTCTTCGTTTAAAGAATTAGAAGGAATGCCAATTAAATTAGACAATAGAATTACAATTCTTATGTTTTTTGGAGCGGATATCGACGCTAAAAAAGCCAGCGCCTTTAACCTTGCTCATAAAATATACAAGAAAAATTATCAGTTT
>JAHZIZ010000276.1 GCA_022601215.1 Bacteroidota bacterium | reverse complement strand
GATTATTTTGATGACGGCTAAGTCGAAAGCATTTCATGATTACTTACAAAAAAAATGAATTTTTTTCCCAATCCCAACATTTACAAACCTTACAATAATTTTAAAATTTATTCTCATTCCAAATAAGGATTCTCGTGTAATGTACTTAACTTTAATCACGACACAATTGTCAACCGCATGTCCATTTGCAGCATTTGCTTTTGGTAACCAAACAAAAAAATATGGAACACGTTGTCATTATTGGTAATGGAATTTCTGGTGTTACGGCCGCGAGGCACATTAGAAAACATTCCGACAAACAGATTACCATCGTTTCGGCAGAAACGGACCACTTCTTTTCCCGTACTGCACTTATGTATATTTATATGGGACACATGAAATACGAGCATACTAAACCGTATGAGAATTATTTCTGGTCTAAAAATAACATTGACCTTAAGAGAGGATTTGTAAGTGCCATAGATCATGCTAACAAAAAATTGATGTTCAGTGACGGAGACGAACTTGCATATGACACACTCATTCTTGCTGTGGGATCCAAACCAAATAAGTTTGGATGGCCAGGTCAAGACCTCAACGGAGTCCAAGGATTGTATTCCAAACAGGATTTAGATGCCTTGGAAGCCAATGCTCCAAACAACAAAGTATGCAAACATGCAGTCATAGTGGGTGGTGGTTTGATAGGAATTGAACTTGCCGAAATGCTAGCTTCTAGAGCAATCCCTGTCACCTTTTTAGTGAGAGAGAATAGTTTTTGGAACGGTGTTTTGCCAGAGGGAGAAAGCCAAATGATTAATAGACATATTAAAAACCACCATATTGATTTACGGCTGGGTATGAACTTAAAAGAAATTCTCGCTGATGAAAATGGGAGCGCTCGGGCTGCCGTAATTGCCGAAACGGGTGAAGAAATTGCCTGTGACTTGGTGGGGCTTACAGCTGGTGTATCTCCCAATATTGATTTCTTGCGTGATAGTGGTATCGAATTAGGAAGAGGTATTAAAGTTAACCGCATGCTGGAAACCAATATTAAAGATATTTATGCCATTGGCGATTGCGCTGAACAGCATGAACCTATTGGAAATAGACGGCCAATTGAAGCGGTTTGGTATACGGGACGGATGATGGGTGAAACGATCGCACAAACAATCTGTGGAAATCCTACCGAATACAAACCAGGACATTGGTTCAATTCGGCCAAGTTCTTTGATATCGAATATCAAACCTATGGCTGGGTATTTGCCAAACCCAAAGAAGGTAATATTCATTTTCATTGGAGACATGAAGATGACACTAAATGCCTTACCGTAGAAACGGAAGCAGCCACTGGAAAGTTTATTGGACTTAACACCTTTGGTATTAGAATGCGTCATGAAGTATTTGATCGTTGGCTTACCGAATCTCGATCAACAGATTATGTCATGGCTCATCTTAGTTCAGCCAATTTCGACCCAGAATTTTTTAAATCTTTTGAAAAGCAAATCCAAACTGCTTACCAAAATCAAACTGTAAACGTATAAATTATGAGCACTGTTCAAAAAAATATGTCACTTACGGGTGACGCATCAAACTATTTAAATCCGTTGCAGAAAATTGGAACGGTCATTGGATTAGCAGGGTTAGCTATTATTGTACTTTCTCTTTTTAATGATTTTGGCAATAAAGGACTCTGGCTCACCGCATCACTTGTCGGTATCATGGCCGGCATTTTACTATTTGCTAAAGGATCTTATACTGGAAAATTAGAGGGGATTAAAAACCATGGAGTTTGGTTTAAGAGTGTGTCGAGTCGTGGATTTTGGGGTTGGATAGCAGGAATTTCTCTAACTGGCTTTTATGTCATACTCTATTTTTATGAAGGACTGTTAGGCGCAGGTGCCGATGGCGCTGCTAATACAGGTATCGTAGGATTGTTCGATCCACTAAGTAGGCTTCTCAGTGGAAACCCTGCAAGTCAATGGTTTGTGTATGGCACCTTATACACCGTAGCCATACTCGCTTTTGGAATAAAATTTATCTGGAAATATCGACACAATCGATATGAACAATTACGGACAATGAGCGTCATGTTTTTTCAAACTGCATTCGCCTTTATCATTCCAGAATTAATGGCACGACTTAACACTGACGATTTTTCACTCCCATATAATGACTTAAAAAATATGTGGCCACTCAACTACTACGCCTTCGATGGATGGCGAGTGGATCAGTTTATCAATGCGGAAACCATAGGATTGGCCTTCCTCATTTTTGGAATATTATCAATCTTCGTGATTTCGCCCATATTGACTTATAAGTATGGAAAGCGCTGGTATTGTTCATGGGTATGCGGTTGTGGAGGACTTGCTGAAACGGCTGGGGATTCCTTCCGTCAGCTAAGTGATAAAAGCATGAATGCCTGGAAAGTAGAACGATGGGTAATTCACAGTGTACTTGTTTTTTCTGTAATAATGACCACTGCAGTAGTTAGCACCTACTTAGGATATGACGCAGATAAATATTGGCTAACCAAAGATATGTTCCTTATTGGCGTAGCTGTATTTCTAGGCCTTCTATTTGCCGTTATCTGGTATTTCAAAAAGGAAGAACTAGCCAAAGATGCCCGCTATGGAGCTATTGGATACTTGGCAATTGTTTTAGGATTGATTGCCATTCATTATTTTTCCGGTTCGGAGAACAATAAGATCTTTTTATTTGAAGCTGGTAAGCTCCGTGCTTTTTATGGGTTTTTAATTGGAGCCATTTTTAGTGGCGTTATAGGAACTGGCTTCTACCCAATTTTTGGAAATCGTGTGTGGTGTAGAATGGGCTGTCCTATGGCTGGAATTTTAGGAATTCAACAGCGCCTATTCTCAAAATTTAGAATTACTACTAATGGAGGACAATGTATCTCTTGTGGAAACTGTTCTACCTATTGCGAAATGGGAATTGATGTACGAAGCTATGCTCAAAAAGGAGAAAACATTGTTCGTTCGAGTTGCGTTGGCTGTGGAATTTGTTCTGCGGTATGCCCACGAGGCGTATTAAAATTAGAAAATGGTCCTTTAGAAGGACGTATTGACGGGAATCAAGTGCTGCTTGGAAATGATGTAGATTTAATGAGTTTGGTAAACGACAAATAAGAATTAGTCTAAGTAGAGCAACTTATAGATCAACATACATAACACCAGACATATAGCAAAGACAAGCGCAAGTATGAAGAAGTTTCTTTGGATTTGAGTAGATTTATTAAAAATCATAACGTAGTCTTTTCTTTTAAAGATAAAGAGCAACGTTCAAAGTGAGTAAAAGAATGAGTTTAATATGAGGGCTTTAGAAGAAATTATGAGAAATCTCAATATGCGTACTTAGAAAATTATGAGACTATTCTCAAAAAACTAGATTTACTACGTTAGGCTTGGCTTTGGCACACGTCTAAGGCTATATGAAACTTCAAAAGTATATCATTGTATTGATTGTCGGCATCCTTTCGGCAACTATGACAGCTACTGAAATGGCTTCAGAAAAGTCCTATTCAAAAGAATATTATGATAATGGGGTATTGAAAGCTGAAGGCTGGCAATTTCAGAATGAGAAAACTGCGTTTTGGATTTATTACCATAGCAACGGAAAGATTGCATCTAAGGGACATTTCAGAAAAAACAAAAGAAATGGATACTGGCATTTTTACAATGTACAAGGACAATTAGAAAAAGAGGGGCATTATGTAAACGGAAGTGCCGAAAATTGGTGGATTTTTTACGATATTGCGAGTGATAACACCAGCAAATTTCAATTCAAAAACAATAAAAAAAACGGGTATTCTTTACGTTATACAAAGAGAAAATTAATGAAAGCCGAAAAATACAACAATGAT
>JAHZIZ010000275.1 GCA_022601215.1 Bacteroidota bacterium | reverse complement strand
TTTACCTTCTCGTTAGTTCGTTTTTGTCATACTATTGGTATAGGGGGACTTTTTAGAAGTGCCTATAAACTAACAGATCCTAAATTAGAACGTAAGTTATTCGGACTCACCTTCCCAAATCCAGTAGGACTGGCAGCCGGTTTCGATAAAGATGCTAAGTTGTTTAAGGAGTTGCATAATTTCGGATTTGGTTTCATTGAAATAGGAACAGTGACGCCAAAACCTCAAGATGGAAACCCGAAGAAACGCCTATTTCGCTTAAAAAGTGATAGTGCAATTATAAATAGAATGGGATTTAACAATGGGGGTGTAGAAGCTGCGGTCGTCCGATTGAGAAAGAACAAGGACGTTCTTATTGGAGGAAACATTGGAAAGAATAAGGTAACCCCAAATGAAAAAGCGGTTGATGATTATGTTCTTTGTTTTGAAGCCTTGTTTGATTACGTAGATTACTTTGTAGTGAATGTAAGTTCTCCCAATACTCCAAATTTAAGAGCGCTTCAGGATAAAGAACCGTTAACGGCATTATTAAATACGCTACAAAGAAACAACGCTCAAAAAAGTAGGAGGAAACCTATTCTTTTAAAAATTGCACCGGACCTCACTAACGAACAACTACTGGATATTATTGATATCGTTTCAGAAACCAAAATTGATGGAATTATTGCGACAAATACGACCATATCAAGAGAAGGACTTACTGCTGCAAATAAAGAAGAAATGGGAGGATTAAGTGGGAAGCCATTATCTAGTAGGTCGACGGAGGTTATTCGTTTTCTTTCCGATAAAAGCAACCAAGCTTTTCCAATTATTGGTGTAGGAGGGATTCATTCAGTAGACGACGCGCTGGAGAAAATAGAAGCCGGCGCAAGTTTGGTGCAACTTTATACCGGCTTTATTTATGAAGGCCCTGCATTGATCAAAGCCATCAATAAGAAGTTACTTAACGCTTAATTAAGCGTTGTGTTGTTTGACTACCTGCATCATTAACCACACTAACAAGGTAGATCCCGCTAGGAAGTTGACTTGTGTCAATAGTCACACTGTTGTTGCCATGATACTCACTGAGATGCACCTCTTTTCCTAATACATTGTAAATCTGTACAGAAGATATAAGTTGAGTGTTGGATATAGTTACCTCATTTTGGGCAGGATTTGGAAAAAGAGTGGTTGTACTTATGAGAGTGTCATTTGTGCCAAGTACGGCATCTAGACTAATGGTTAATGTGCCAATGATTTCAGACGAAAACGGAGCTACTCCTTGAAGACTTGAAATGGGCTCAGCAGGATTGGTGTTGCTATTAGGAGATCCATAATCGATACCGCTGTCCGTTCCTGCATCGTATGGGTAGAGATCAATCACAATTTCGTCCTTCCAAATTCCATTGATATCTAATAATTCGATACTATTTACCGCAATCATCCAATCGGGACTTGGAGCAATCATGGAGAGCAACGTTAATAAAGGATGATCCTCTGTGGTAACAATGTTCATTATGTCAATTTGACCAAGAGCTGTGCTCAACGAACCGCCATCTAATATGGTGGTTGCATTCCCAGCGTTAATGGCCGTATTTACTTCATTAAAAAATTCGGTATTGTTTCCAGTTTCTGCAATGTCTTCAACCCCTTGCGTAGCAAATCCTCCCATTTCTAAGAAGGTGATTTGATCGTTATGGGTAGTTCCAACCAATCGCGACCAATGTGCCGTTGCTGGTAGGTTTCCACTAGGGTGAGGGTGTGCCGTCTGACTCCAATTGCTGTCAAATACAACCGAATAAGTGGCCTGAGACTGAGCAGATAGCGTTAGCGTAAAGAGTACGCAAAAACTAAGGGTAAGTATACTGTTCTTCATAATAATGATGGTTCTATATGGTAGGTCGAATTTTATCATTCCGACTTACAAAAAAAGGCATATTTTTATATCATGTTAGAAAACCTTTATCTTTTTGTAGTAGCCACCGTAGCACTTTCACTTTCCCCAGGCCCTGATAATATTTTTGTGCTTACTCAATCTCTTATCCATGGAGCTAAAAGTGGGATAGCTACTACTGCAGGTTTAATAAGTGGTTGTATTGTACATACGAGTTTTTTGGCTTTTGGGATTTCGGCTGTCTTGACTAAATCTCCTGCGGCATTCTACGGGATTAAAGTTGCCGGAGCCTTGTACCTATTTTATTTAGCTTATAAAGTGTTGAGGAGCCCTTCTGAAATTTCTTTTTCTGAAGACACTGCACCTAAGAAAAGTTATGGGCAGTTATTTAAAACTGGTGTGATTATGAATTTACTCAACCCGAAAGTGATGATATTCTTTTTGGCATTTTTTCCTGGGTTTTTATGGAATACCGATGAAGGCACTGTGAAGCAATTTTATATAATGGGGATTGTTTTTATGCTAACTTCCTTTATTGTTTTTAGTGGAATTGCCTTGTTAGCTGGCGGGATATCCAATTATGTAAAAGAAAACAGTCACGTTGGGAAGGTGTTGAAGTGGCTTCAAATTATTGTTTTTGTTGGAATTGCCATCTACATACTGTTGCCCTAAAATTCTTCTCTTATTAGTTGAAAATCGTTTCCAGTAAATTGTATCTTTGAGATGATGCAAAAAGTGAAACTTATAGAATGTCCTAGAGATGCCATGCAAGGCATCAAGGATTGGATTCCTACCGAAAAGAAAGTACAGTATATTCAATCTTTATTGCGATGTGGATTCGATACCATCGATTTCGGAAGTTTTGTGTCTCCGAAGGCCATTCCGCAAATGGTGGATACGGCAGAAGTATTGTCTCAGTTGGACTTGTCTAAGACTGAAAGTAAACTTTTGGCTATTGTAGCCAATGTTCGGGGTGCATCCGATGCGGTTGCCCACTCAGAAATAAAGTACCTAGGCTATCCATTCTCCATTTCTGAAAATTTTCAGATGCGTAATACGCATAAAACTATTGCTCAATCCATGGAGGTGCTGCAAGAGATTCTGAACCTCGCACAAAAGCATAATAAGGAAGTCGTTACGTATTTGTCCATGGGCTTTGGAAATCCGTATGGAGACCCTTGGGATGTCGATATAGTGGGAGAATGGTCTGAAAAGCTAGCAAATATGGGTGTTAAAATACTCTCGCTAAGCGATACTGTTGGAACTTCAACACCCGACGTGATAGACTATTTGTATTCTCATTTAATTCCTGCGTATCCATCTATCGAATTTGGAGCCCATTTACATACCACACCTACGAGCTGGCATGAAAAAATTGATGCGGCTTATAAGAGTGGTTGTCGTCGTTTTGATGGTGCCATTCAGGGCTTTGGTGGCTGTCCCATGGCGAAAGATGAACTCACGGGAAACATGCCGACGGAGAAGATGATAAGTTACTTTACAGCAACCAAGGCCGATACTAATGTCAATACGATGTCTTTTGAAAGCGCCCACAATGAGGCGACTAAAATTTTCTCTAAATACCATTAGCAATGAAACGAGTTTCATCAAAACAAAATATGCATCTTTTACCTTCAAACTTAGGGTCAATAGGGAATAGAAGAGTCGTCACTCTGTTGTTTTTTATGGTTCTGTTATGCAACGCTTGTAAAACAACCAAACCAGTAACGAAAGTAGAGGACGATGGAATACTCACCTTTAAGTTTGTACAACTCAATGATGTCTATGAAATTGCCCCACTAAGTGGTGGGCGATATGGAGGATTGGCTAGAGTTGCACATGTAGTCGATTCTATTAAGAAAGAAAACTCCAATACTTATTTGTTCATGGCAGGAGATTTTTTAAACCCGTCGCTTTTAGGAACTGTTAAATATAAAGGGGAGCGTATTCGTGGTAAACAAATGATCGAAGTAATGAATGCGATGGATTTCGAATTGGTGACTTTCGGGAATCATGAATTCGATTTAAATGAGGAAGATCTTCAAAAGCGAATGGATGAATCTACTTTTTATTGGACAAGCGCAAATGTGTTTCAGCAAT
>JAHZIZ010000274.1 GCA_022601215.1 Bacteroidota bacterium | reverse complement strand
CGCTCAAGGCGCTAGGGTATATCAACAAGAGATGAATACTATTTCTCCTACCATTGATATTACTTCTTTATCGGCTGGAATATACTTGGTGGAAGTCACTTCAGCAGAAAAGAGCGCCACGCTAAAATTTGTGAAAAAATAGTTGAAATAAAACTCGGCAATGGAGTCCGTTAAAATTCACTAAACTGCACAATGGATATTAGATATACCCAACATATATTGAAGGAATCCATTTTCAAGAATGTATACGAGCCGCTTAGTTTCCTTATAGTCTAAACACCTATCTTTGACGTCAAATACATTCATTCATGAGAGCCCTTGTCTTTATATTTTGTTTTATTTCCATGATATCTTTCTCTCAAGAAATAGAACTCTTCCCCAACGATCCAGCAACTGATAATAAATTTGGCACTAGTATGGCCGTTGAAGGAGATTATTTAATGGTGGGAGCTCCTGGGGATGCTACTTTTGGGAATGAAGCGGGTGCCGTTTACATCTTCAAAAAAAATGCGGGTAATATATATCAACAAGAACAGAAGATTTTCGCCGAAGATGCGGAAGTTGGGGACCTTTTTGGATATTCCATTAGTATGTCTGGAAATTTCTTATTGGTAGGCGCATATCGAAACACAACCGCAACAGACAGGTTAGGCGCTGTATATGTATTCGAAAATTTGGGAGGAACATGGTCGCAAACACAACGCTTAACCTCTAATTCTTTTAATCAAGGATTCGGATATTCAGTTTCCATAAGAGATAATCATCTTGTTGTTGGGGCTCCGTTCACAGGCATCAATCAAGGAGCTGCATTTTTTTATAAATACAATGGTGTTGATTGGGAAGAGAACGGTTTTTTTGAACACCCCCAAATTCAAGATAGTTCTTCCCCCGAGTTAGGAAGAACTGTGGTAATGGTAAATAATTATATATACGCTTCTTCACCTTTCGGCCAAAGCAGAGTATTTCAAAAACAAAACGACACTTGGATAGAAGAGAGTGAATTTGATAATTTTTCTCAATTTACTTTTCTTCCATATACTGGTGACATTTCAGAAGATGGTTCGGTCATAGCCCAACTACATAATAATATAAGCTACTTTAGAGCATGGGATCGCGACACCAATGGTGATTGGAATACCCTTCCAAATGACGACTATTTCCCACCTGTTTTATATGATTGGGGACTTAATGGAGTTCATTCGCAAAACCAATTAAAAATATATGACAACGAGATTTTAGTTGGAGTTCGGTTTGACAACAATGAAGACCAAGTACATTTTGGTGGTGTTATCTACAAATTTCTGAAAGACAGCAATGGTGATTGGATCTATGATTCTAAAATTACACCGACCACTAACTATGTTGAGTTTAAAAGATTTGGGAGGTCCATCCATCAAGAAAATGATATCCTCTATGTAGGTGCACCAGGAAATAGTGAAACTGTGGATAGTGGTTCAATATATATCTATGGCTTAATACTTGCAAATGAAGATTTTGCCGAAAACAATGTCACACTTTATCCTAATCCTGGCACAGACAATATTACCGTAGATGCTAAGGGTCAAGAAATAGAACGCATTACAATGTATTCTATGCAAGGTTCTATAGTGTTCGAGATACCCGTTGACAATGAGACCTCTACTCTTAATATTGCTACTTTAGCCCCGGGAATCTATTTAATTGAAATTACTTCAGAAGAAAAAAGTACCACGCTAAAATTTGTAAAGGAATAACCATCCATTTTATAATACAATTTGACCCCTCTTTTACACTTCAAAAAAAGAATGACACCCCTTGTTTTTCAAATAAATAACACTACATTTGCACCCCTCTAAGCAAGAGAGTCTTGTTTGGAGTTATTCAATGATTTATTAACTATTGACAAAAAACTAATGGATACATTAAGTTACAAAACAGTATCGGCTAACAAAAACACTGTAAATAAAGAGTGGTTGTTGATCGATGCGGACGGCCAGACATTGGGTCGTCTTGCAAGCGAAGTTGCTAAATTACTTCGCGGAAAACACAAACCAAATTTCACTCCGCACGTAGACTGTGGTGACAATGTGGTAATTACTAACGCTGCCAAAATTAACTTGACAGGTAAAAAATGGGAGGCTAAGGAATACATCCGCCACACAGGATATCCTGGTGGACAGCGCTCATTGACTGCTCAAGAACTTTTCGACAAAGATCCTACAAGATTGATTGAGAAGTCGGTAAAAGGAATGCTTCCTAAGAATAAGTTAGGAGCAGCTCTTTTCAGAAACCTAAAAGTGTATGCAGGAGCAGAGCACGACCAGGAGGCACAAAAACCAAGAGTAATTAACCTTAACGACATCAAGTAATGGAGACGATTCACAAAATTGGAAGAAGAAAAACGGCCGTTGCTCGTATTTACCTTTCTGAAGGAAAAGGAAACATCACGATTAACAACCGCGAACTAGATAACTATTTCACTACCCCTACCTTACGTTATAAAGTACAACAGCCTTTGGCTTTGACTGATAACGACAAATCATTCGATATTAAAGTGAATGTATTTGGTGGTGGTATCACTGGACAAGCAGAAGCAATTCGCTTGGCTATTTCTCGTGCCATGTGCGAGATCAATGAAGAACACAGATTAGTATTAAAGCCAGAAGGATTACTTACAAGAGATCCTAGAATGGTGGAGCGTAAGAAATTCGGACAGAAGAAAGCTCGTAAGAAATTCCAGTTCTCTAAACGTTAATATTTTTATACCCAACTTGATTGGGTGTCTCATACGGGATGCCCAATCAATGAAGGTAAAGTTCATATTTTTATTAAATCAAGCTGTTAGTTGTTCCCTTGCCGGGAGCGACAATTAGTTTAGCATCTAAACCAGACGTGTCTGGTTGCTACTAATTTTACAGAACGTAAACTAAAACAAAATGGCAAACAACAAAGAAGTTAAGGAACTCCTTAACGCTGGTGTTCACTTTGGACACTTAACTCGTAAATGGAATCCAAACATGGCCCCGTATATCTATATGGAGCGTAATGGAATCCACATTATCAATCTTTACAAAACTGCCGCAAAAATTGAAGAAGCTAGCGAAGCTCTTACAAAAATTGCAGCAAGTGGACGAAAAATTCTTTTCGTTGCTACCAAAAAACAAGCAAAAGACATTGTTGCTGAAAAAGCAAAGAATGCCAATATGCCTTACATCACCGAAAGATGGCCAGGTGGTATGCTTACTAACTTTGTAACTAACAGAAAAGCTGTTAAGAAGATGGCTATGATTGATCGTATGAAAAAAGACGGTACTTTCTTAACCCTATCTAAAAAAGAACGTTTACAAGTTGATCGTTTAAGAGCTAAGCTAGAGAAAAACTTAGGTTCTATTAGTGATATGAGTCGTCTTCCAGCAGCATTATTTGTAGTTGACACTACTCGTGAGCACATTGCTGTAGCTGAAGCAATTAAATTGAAAATTCCAATTTTCGCTATGG
>JAHZIZ010000273.1 GCA_022601215.1 Bacteroidota bacterium | reverse complement strand
TTCGGGTCTTTTTTGTCTTTGTCTCCCTTATCCGCTTTTCCAGTTCGAGTAGCAGTAAAACTGCTTTCTGTTCCATTAGGTGTAATTAACCTACCTGATAAAGAGGAATCATCTCCTTTAATAATACCTGATGCGGTATGAGTTTGTGTTTTATCCTTGTCGGAGAATGAAAAAGTAATCCAGTTTTCTTTGTATGTCAAGGTTGAAGGAAATTCCGTTTCCCCCATCATTACTTTAATTTTTGGCTTTGCTACGTCCTTTCCTGAAATTTCCATTTGGTAATTCTTTCCATTGGCCGATAACGTATATTTACCCCGGATGTCTTTTTGGTCTTTGTTGTTTATTACATGTTTTTTACCCTGAACCCAGTTTTCGTGTAGGGTAGTTTCTTTATCGAAAATATCCCCTGATGTAATAAGGAAATTGGCGTGTTTACCAGCTTCTAATGTGCCTAGCGTATTGGATTTCCCAATGATAGAGGCAGGTACCGTTGTAAGGGCTTCAAGCGCCTTAGTTTTGGAAAGCCCATATTCTATTGCTTTCATTAGATTTTTCTTAAATTCTGAAACCTTATCTAAGTCGTGGGTAGTCAATGAAAAACTGATCCCATTATCGGCAAGAACTTTAGGGTTTGTGGGCGCTTGATTCCAAGCTCTCATATCTTCCAAGGATACATATTTGGCCTGGTAAGGATTGCTCACATCAAATGCTGCTGGAAAATCTAATGGGATAATATAACGGGCCTGTGTCGACTTAATACTCTCAATAGCTTCATATTCGTCACCGCCGCCTACAATTACATAATTTACTCCAAACTGGTCTGCAATTTTATCAGCTCTTACGTTATTCCCTTTATCGCCAGCTTCAAATATTGATACCAATTTTTTGTTTTTAATCATGGCTTCTAGCGATCGATCTTTGGTTTTGCTATTTCCTTTTGCGTACCAATCCATATCGCTGTACATCTGTCTTAAAAGTGCAATTCCTCCCATAAGCGAAGTAGGATAAGATTGTCTGCTCGCAACACTTTTAGAAAAAGAAAAGAACTGAGCGGAAGCATCTTCTAGGATTCTATCTTGGTCACCACCTTCATCATTCAAAGCAACTAACACCCCGGTACCTCTTGCAATACCATCCATTAGATGTGTGTTTACAGTTCCAAATCCAGCCTCTCTTAACTCCTTTGCCTTTTTCTTATCATACTTAAACTGATCAATGGCATTGGTTTCAGGCATGATGTGGTCGTTCCAATAAAAGCCTTCTCTTGAAGCATCGTATTGGGGCCCGGCACCATTACTTTTTTTACGTTCAGGTTTCTTTAATCCGAAACCAGAATAGCTTTCAATGAATGAAGGATAGATGTATTTTTCATCTAAGTCTATTACGATCGAATTTTGAGGGATACTTACACTTTTACCCGAAGCCACCACTTTTCCATCTTGAATAAGTAGTGTAGCTTTTTTTACCACTTGCGACGGACTTATGTATAAGGTTGCATTGGTAAAAGCGGTGTAGTTGTGGTTGTCTTCTTTAACGCCGTCATTTTTCGGAAAATAATCTTGCGCACTTACAGAACTAACTATGCAGAGGCATAGTAGCAGGAGGATTGTTTTTTTCATTAGTGAATGATTGGTTTATTTGACCTAAATATAAGAAGGCTAGTTGTTTTTCTGCTGAAATGTATCAGGGTTTAACACGGTGTTAAGAAAATGTTATAATGGCTTATTTTCGAAATAATTTACCACCAAGGCGACCATATAACTATAACTCATTATGCCTTTAGATTGATTGTTAGCCTTTAAAAACTGATCCCAAAATGCCTTGCTTAAATCTTCGAAAGGATTTTCATAAGACCTCCAGAACTCTCGCATCTCCTTGTAGCTCTCTAAGATCCCGTAGTTTATCTTTGGTAAAATCGCTTCGTATTCAGTCATATCTCTTCTCGCTATTTCATTAATACAATATCGCAAGGCAAAAATGTAGCCCGTGTATTGAATGAAAGGGTCATCGTTGTGAAGTGTAGCTAGGGTTGCAATAAAGTTAGCTTCATTTTCAGCAGCATAACCAATTTGATGTGCTTGTTCATGACAGCTAACCACGGGAAATTTATAAGTTTTTATAAGATTATTTACTTGGGCTTCACCAGTTAGTGGATTGTAATATCCACTATATCCCATATAGGTTAACCCTAAACTCCATCCACTCTTCTTAAGGCTAATTGGGGTGTAAGCCAAGTTGGGGTATTCGTGTTTTAGGTTTTCATATCCATTGGCAGACTTATCAAAGATTTCCTGATGTGTGTATGGTAAATCAATTTTAGTACTATCCGCAAAACCCAATTGCCGGTGTAGCTGATTGGATTTCTCTATGAGTCGTTCGGTTGTATTTATAAGTTCTTCAGTTGTATATTCTCTGTCTAAGGCTAAAGTTTTGTGAAGGGGTTCTCTTAGGTAATTTAGACCCCACATCAAATTGAACACAAAATAGATAATAGATAAAGACGCAAAGATGTCGACAGCAAATAAGATGGGTTCTGTTTTGACGCGACGTATATTTTTATAGAGCCACCT
>JAHZIZ010000272.1 GCA_022601215.1 Bacteroidota bacterium | reverse complement strand
GAACTCCGACGATTCAAAAGAATTACTATTTGAAAGACAAGTGGATTCAACCGAAATTGAAACAGAGATAGTTAATAATTAACTATATGGGCCAGCAAGGGAAGGATAATTTTAGAGATACTATAGGGACCTTAAATGATGAGGGAAAACGATCATGGATCTTTCCAAAGAAACCTTCAGGTAAATTTTATAAATACAGAAAATATGTTAGTTATATACTCCTTGTTTTTCTTTTCTCGGCGCCTTTTATAAAAATACAAGGAAATCAATTTTTGCTCTTCAATGTATTAGAGCGAAAGTTTAACATTTTTGGCTTTCCTTTTTGGCCTCAAGACTTCCACCTTTTCGTGATTATGATGATCATAGGAGTGATCTTTGTAGTTCTTTTCACGGTTGCTTTTGGTCGTCTATTTTGTGGTTGGGTGTGTCCACAAACCATTTTCATGGAAATGGTTTTTCGAAGAATAGAATACTGGATCGATGGAGATAGAGGGAAACAGATTAGGTTATCTAAAATGCCCTGGAATGCTAAAAAGATTAAGAAGAGATTACTTAAATGGAGTATCTTTTTTATCATTTCCTTTTTAATTGCGAACGTATTTTTGGCTTATTTGACCGGGAGCGATGAGCTAATAAGATACATTTTAGAGGGTCCCTTAAACCACACAAGTACACTAATATCGTTGCTGATTTTTACTGGAGTCTTCTATTTTATTTTTGCGTGGTTTAGGGAACAGGTCTGTATTATTGCCTGTCCATATGGACGACTCCAAGGCGTTTTATTGGATAATAAATCGATAGTAGTTGCATACGACCATAAACGAGGTGAAAAGGAAGAAGGACGAGCAAAATTCAGAAAAAATGAAGATAGAGAAACTACAGGGAAGGGAGATTGCATAGATTGTTTTCAGTGTGTACATGTATGCCCAACAGGGATTGATATTCGAAATGGCACACAACTAGAGTGTATAAACTGTACCGCATGTATCGATGTTTGTGATCACATGATGGAATCTGTACATCTACCCAAAGGACTCATTCGTTATGCGAGTGAAGAGAACATTGAAAAGAAAACGAAATTCACTTTTTCGTCAAGATTAAAAGGATATACTGCCGTATTGGGAATTTTAATTGCTGTCCTCATAGGAATGCTGTTTCTGCGAAACGACATTGAAGCTCGAATATTAAGGTTGCCCGGTCAATTGTACGAAAGGAAAGCTGAGAATATAATAAGCAATGTCTACACGTATAAATTAGTAAATAAAACAACTAAGTCTATCGATGAGGTTTCTTTTAAATTGATATCCCATAAAGGAGAAATTACAGTGGTGTCTCATGAAATTTTTGAAGTACCTGCTCAAGGTTTAGCAGAAGGAACCCTTTTTATTGAAATTAACAATAGTGCATTAAAGGACGATAAGGAACGAGTTATCATCGGGGTGTATAATAAAAAAGAATTAATAGAGACTACGTCGGCTTCCTTTTTAGGTCCGCGTAGTTATAAATAACAGCGATATGAGGATAAATTGGGGAACCGGCATAGTCATAGGGATGATACTTTTTATTGGGTTTATACTTTACCTAGTAATTACAATGAGTACTGATAAGAAATATAGCCACGATCTGGTAACGGAGGCGTACTACGAAAAAGAAATGGCATATCAAGACGAAATCGATGCGGAAACAAATATGCAAGGATTGAGCAATGCCATAGTGGGTGCAAAAACTAAAGATGGATGGTTAATCCAATTTCCAGATGATATCATACCCGAAGAGGTTGTAGGCACCTTGTTTCTATATAGACCGTCTAATAAGCAACTAGATTTCGATGTTCCTATCGAACTTTCTGGTTCAAATTTGCTCATACCTGACGAACGCCTGTTGGACGGTCGCTGGAACATTACTATGGAATGGGAATATGAAGGGAAAAAGTACTTGTATAAAAAACAAATAGTCTATTAGATGTGGACCGCAGCTCTTTTATTTGGTTTATTAGGTAGCTTTCATTGTATTGGAATGTGTGGTCCCATTGCATTTTTGTTACCAGTAGACAGAAAGAACAGTTGGACAAAATGGATGCAGATAAGCCTTTATCATATAGGTAGACTTTTTGCCTATAGTATTATAGGCTTGCTCTTTGGATTGTTAGGAAAAAGCCTCTCTATTTTTGGATGGCAACAACAATTGTCGATAGGTGTTGGACTGCTTATGATTTTGATCGTAGTGCTGCCAAAGACACTCGTTAACAAGTTTTTAATTTTTAAGCCCATATATCGAGTGATTTCCAAGTTGAAATCGGAACTAGGAACAGCATTGCATAAGAAATCACCAGACACCTTTTTTACCATAGGATTCTTAAATGGATTTTTGCCATGCGGCCTAGTGTATTTAGCTGTATTTGCGGCCATTGCTTCCGGTAATGCATTGGAAGGTGGTTTGTATATGGTGCTTTTTGGCTTGGGGACTATCCCATTAATGACCACTGCAATTTACTTTGGGAACCTTTTAACGGCAGCCATAAAACGAAGAATTAGAAAATCAATTCCAGTATTTGTACTAGTATTTGGCCTGCTTTTTATTTTGAGAGGGTTGGGGTTGGGTATTCCATATGTATCACCCGAACCTATTTCTGCTAAAGTTGAAGCTAAGTATTATTGTCATTAAATTAAATGTAAAAATATGTAAATATGAATATCGTAAATAATATCTCGTTAGTTGATTGGGGTATGGGAACTACCATCATTATCATTTTTGGATTGTTCTGTGTAATACTTACCGCCATAATTTATTCTATGGTGCAATCTGGAAAAGACAAAAATGACAAATAAAAAAAAGGGAAGTCAAAAACTATTACTTCCCTTCTTCGCACTGAAACTAAACTTACATAGTCATCGAAAAGAGTTGTGTTTCGGGCTTGTTTCTTAGTAGCCTAAGATCGAAAGCCATGCATATATTTCTTATAAAAGGACGTCCTTTTTCTGTTACTTCGAGCCCATCTGAAAAAATGGTAATTAAGCCGTCTTTCTCTGTTTCTTGTAAATTGATAAGAACTTCTGCGATTTCTTCAAAATAGTCCTCACGTAGTTTCCAAGATGTTTTCATGGTGCACATTAGATTAAGGATATGTTTGCGAATAATAAGATCATTTTCTGATAGGATATGGCCTCTAAAGACTGGTATAATTCCTCGACTTACTAAATCCTGATACGCTTCCACACCCTTTTCGTTTTGAGCAAAACCGAACCAACTGTCACTAATAGAAGAGGCTCCCAATCCTATCATAACCTGTGTTTTTGAGTGCGTATATCCCATGAAATTTCGGTGTAAGGTCTTCTTCTGAAGGGCAATCGATAAGGAATCATTAGGTAAGGCAAAATGATCCATCCCAATCTCCAAATACCCTGCTTCCAATAACATTTTTTTACCAAGCTCATATTGAGCTCTTTTTTCCTCACCCGAAGGCAAATCTTGGTCCTTAAATCCTCTTTGTCCATTCCCCTTTAACCAAGGGACATGAGCATAGCTATAAAAAGCGATTCTATCGGGGCGTATGGATTTTGTTAGGTCCACCGTTTTTTTAACGTGATCTTGAGTTTGAAACGGAAGGCCAAAAATAATATCATGGCCTACAGACGTGTATCCAGATGCTCTCGCCTCTTGGGTTGCCCGGATTACAGTGTCTACAGATTGAACTCTATGAATGGCATTTTGGACAGTGTCGTTATAATCTTGAACTCCATAACTTACCCTTGTAAAACCAAAGGAGGCTAATACTTCTAAATGTTCTAGAGTGGTGTTGTTAGGGTGTCCTTCGAAACTAAATTCATAGTTTTCTGCCTTGTAAACTCTTCGGAAGAGACCTTCTAACAGCATTTTTAGATTTTCTGGACTGTAAAAAGTGGGGGTGCCACCACCTAAATGTAATTCCTTTATTATTGGTTTTTCCTTAAAAAGCGCTACGTATAAATCAAGTTCTTTTAGGAGTGTTTTTAGATATGGAATTTCTACCGAATGATTCTTAGTGATTCGTTTATTACAACCACAAAACGTGCATAGACTCTCGCAAAAGGGCAAGTGTATATAAAGACTTAACCCTTGTTCTTCATTACTCGTTTCAAACCCCTTTAGCAAACTCTGTTTCCATGCCTTTAGCGAAAATGTTTCTCGATCCCAATAAGGAACTGTAGGATAACTCGTGTATCGAGGCCCCGAAACGTTGTATTTGTTGATGAGTGAATGACACATATTAAAAAATGAAACTTCCAATGATAATAAGAGCGTTTACCACAATACTAGTCACTAAGAGTTTGAAAATTAAGATTGGCTTTTGAACGGTTAGTATGGCAGCATTATGTAGACTACAAATTATCACAGTTAATAACACAAAGAACATAGGTAAGAACCCATTTCCAAAGGATAAGGTGGTCATTACTGCAACGGAACCTATGCAAGTAGATAGTATAATTCCTAAAGCAGAATACCCCATTATATTTTCTGTGAAATCGTTTTGAAATTTTGAAATTGCTGTCATTGTTTTGTTAGTTTAATTATAACTACAAATCTAGGCGCTAGAGCAATTTTAAAATATGATAATTGTCAGTTGAACTGCATAAAATAGCCTCAGTAATTACTGAGGCTATTTGTCTTAAACACGGTAAAAATTACGCCATCTTTTTATAGACTAATCCAACTAGTAATCCTGTAATTCCGAAGAAAATCATATATATCACGAAGTTCATTATTGTGCCTTCAAAATTTATCATGTTGGAGGTCGCAAAATCAATGAGCTTTTCTCCCGCTCCAATCATAACTCCTACTAACGCGCCCATACCTAAACCGTCTTTGGCACTGTAGTCATTACGACCATATTTTCCATAAATAGAAGAGAAACCAAAGGCTTGGATGAGGCAACCAATGGCTAAATGAAAGAAATCAGGTTCGGGTTTCATGAGTCCACTCATCATACTATCAGACATGATTGGATCTGCAATGATCCCCCAAAGAAGAAATCCGCCGCCCATACCCCAAATAGCGGTTACAATTGTACTGACTAAATTTGCTTTTGAAAACATAATCTATTGGTTTTGTTGTTAGTAGCTGAAAAATACAAAATATTTAGTTCTTCTACGGATAGGTAAAAAATACGCTACTTTTGAAGCGTGAATACAGAGTATGACATTCTTATTATCGGTGGGGGAGCAGCCGGGTTTTTTACGGCAATTAATGTTGCAGAAAAGGATCCCAAGGCGAGAGTCGCAATTCTTGAACGAGGAAAGGAGGTACTTACCAAGGTGAAAATTTCTGGTGGAGGGCGTTGTAATGTTACCCATGCAGAGTTTATACCGCAGGACTTGTCCAAAAACTATCCGCGTGGAGAGAAAGAACTGTTAGGACCTTTTCATAGTTTTATGACGGGTGACACTATTGAGTGGTTTGAAAAACGAGGTGTTCCTTTAAAAATAGAAGAAGATGGACGCATGTTTCCAACGTCGGACAGCTCGCAAACTATTATCGATTGTTTTATATCTGAAACCGAGCGCTTGGGAATATCGGTATTAAAAAATCAACCGGTAAAGACAATTTCAAAACAGGGAATTGTTTTTGAAATCAATACTACAGACCGAACATTTTCCTGTCAAAAACTAGTTATTGCAACTGGAAGTAACCCTAAAATATGGAGCTTGCTGAAAAGCTTTGGACATACGATTGTACCTCCAGTACCGTCTTTATTCACCTTTAATATTAAAGATGAACGAATTGAGGGATTACCAGGTCTTTCTACCGAAGCTAGTGTTGCCGTAGTATCTAAAAATGGGAAAACCCTATTGACCAGTGAGGGGCCGTTACTTATTACGCATTGGGGAATGAGTGGTCCGGCCATTTTAAAATTATCAGCTTGGGGCGCTCGGTTACTCGAACCTACTAATTATCATTTTAGTGTCAAGGTGAATTGGTTGCTTGATGCGACTGAAGAAGAGACGTTAGAAGAATTAATGGAGTTGAAAAAGGTGCACCCTAAACAAAGTCTTCATAAATATGCGCAATTGGGGCTTCCTAAGCGACTTTGGCAAAGTTTACTTAAGGCTTCTGGGATTTTCAAAGAAGAAAGTTGGGCAGAAATTTCAAAGAAAAAATTGCAAAACTTAAGTAGTGCTTTGATACAATCACAATTTGAGGTTGCCGGAAAGAGTACATTTAAGGAAGAATTTGTAACGGCAGGGGGCGTAGATTTAAAGGAGGTGAATTTTAAAACTTTTGAAAGTAAGTTGAACCCCAACCTATATTTTGCAGGAGAAGTACTCAACATAGATGCCATCACTGGAGGATTCAATTTTCAAAATGCTTGGACGGGCGGCTTTATGGTGGCACAATCAATCACAGCGTAACGATGGAACGGTATATAGCTTTATTACGAGGAATTAATGTTGGCGGACAAAAGAAGATTTTGATGGCCGACTTAAAGGCTTTATTCGAATCGGTGGGCTGCACCGAAGTGAGCACTTATATTCAAAGTGGTAATGTAGTGTTTTCTTCTACTGAATTGATTGTAAATGTATCGTCTTTAATCACCAACGCGATAGAAGATAAATATGGTTGGAATGTGCCGGTTCTAGTTAAAAAAGGCTCAGAATTGGCTAAAATTATACAAAATTGCCCTTTTTCACACGAAATACGGCGAAAAAGCTATTTTGTGCTTCTCCATGAGAATCCCTCGGCAACGACCATAAATGCAACGAGTGGTTTATCGCACGTAGACGAAACATTTAGCATTGCTTCAGACTGTGTCTATATTCATTATTCGCAAGGTGCAGGTAAGGCTAAAATGGGGAATAATTTCTTTGAGAAAAAACTAAAAGTTGTTGCTACCTCCCGAAATTATAGGACGATGGCAAAACTAGTTGAAATATCTAAGCAGTAGAATCAAAACAGTATCTTTGTAGTTTCAACAATGATTCATGACCCAAGAAGATTTTATTCCCAATAACTACGCAAATACCCTAACAAAGGGGCAAGTTTCTTTTCAGTCTCCAAGTAATATCGCCTTGATTAAATATTGGGGAAAATATGGAATACAATTACCTAAAAACACCTCTATTAGCTTTACACTTTCTGAGTGTCACACTAAGACCACGCTTTCGTATGAAAAGAAAGATACCAAAGGTTTCGACTTTGAGGTGTATCTAGACGAGCAACGAGAAACAAGTTTTGAACCAAAGGTGTTAAGTTTTTTTGAGCGGATAGAAAAATACCTTCCATTTTTAGAAGATTACACCTTCATTGTTAAAACAACCAATAGTTTTCCGCATAGTAGTGGAATTGCTTCATCAGCAAGTGGAATGAGTGCCTTAGCTTTGTGCTTAATGCAAGTTGAAAATAAACTCTTAGCGATGAGTTTATCTGAGGTTGAGTTCCAACAAAAGGCATCGTTTTTAGCACGCCTTGGTTCTGGTAGCGCTTGTAGAAGTATAGAAGGTCCTTTGGTCGTATGGGGAGAGCATGCGGAGATAGAAAAAAGTAGTCATTTGTTTGGGACCTCTTTTCCCTATGATGTACACCCTAACTTTAAAAACTATCAAGATACCATTCTTCTTGTAGATAAAGGGGAGAAGCAAGTGAGCAGTACGGTTGGCCATGATCTTATGTATGGGCATCCTTTTGCCGAACAACGCTTCACTCAGGCCAATGATAATATCACTAAGATGATTACTGTTTTAGCCTCAGGAGACTTTTTAAGATTTATTGAAATCGTAGAATCTGAGGCGCTGTCTCTTCATGCCATGATGATGACTTCGATGCCTTATTTTATCTTAATGAAGCCAAACACCTTAGAAATTATCAATCGGATTTGGGCTTTCAGAAAAAGAACTAAAAGTAATGTTTGTTTTACCCTAGATGCTGGTGCCAATGTGCATGTAT
>JAHZIZ010000271.1 GCA_022601215.1 Bacteroidota bacterium | reverse complement strand
TAATTGTGAATCCTTTAAATTTGTGCTAATAAATATTGAACTCCATGATAGACAAGCAACACCTCATTAAACGTTTTATTAGCTACGTAACGGTAGATACTGAAAGCGACCCGTATAGTGACACTACCCCCAGCAGTAAAAAACAATGGGACCTCGCCAATGCATTGGTTCAAGAATTGAAGGATATAGGGATGGAAGAAGTCACTATTGATGACAATGCATACATTATGGCTACGTTGCCCAGCAATATAGACAAAGAAGTTCCGGTCATTGGTTTTATTTCGCATTTTGATACCACTCCAGATTTCACAGGAGCCAACGTAAAACCGCAAATTATTGAAAACTATGATGGTGGAGATATTCCATTAAAGGGAACCGACTTAATGCTCTCTCCTTCTGAATTTGACGATTTATTATTATACAAAGGGAATACACTCATAACTACGGACGGTACTACCTTATTAGGGGCTGACGACAAAGCGGGAATTGCTGAAATTATTTCTGCCATGGAATACCTTATTCAGCATCCAGACATAAAGCATGGGAAAATTCGTGTGGGCTTCACACCCGATGAAGAAATTGGAAGAGGTGCGCATAAATTTGATGTAGCAAAATTTGGAGCAGACTGGGCGTACACTATGGACGGGAGTCAGATAGGAG
Source organism: Bacteroidota bacterium (assembly GCA_022601215.1). Classification (GTDB taxonomy): domain Bacteria; phylum Bacteroidota; class Bacteroidia; order Flavobacteriales; family Flavobacteriaceae; genus Aureisphaera. Next base: position 6,255 of record JAHZIZ010000271.1, on the reverse strand, counting down.
AATTAGAATACGAAAACTTTAATGCCGCTGGCGCTGTTGTCACAGTTAAAGGAAAAATAGTACATCCGGGTTATGCCAAAGGAAAAATGGTGAATAGCATGTATATCGCTACAGATTATATCAACTCCTTACCCAAACTTGAAACTCCTGAACATACTGAAAATAGGGAAGGTTTCTTCCACCTCCACACAATAAAAGGAGAAGTAGACAATACTGAATTGCAATACATAATTAGAGACCACGATAAGGAACAATTTGAAGCTAGAAAAACAACGATGCTTCAACTCGCTACTGAATTGAATTCTCAATTAGGTGAGGAACGCGTATTTGTTGAAATTAAAGATCAATATTATAATATGCGGGAAAAAGTAGCTCCTGTTATGCATATTGTCGATTTAGCTGAAGCTGCCATGAAGGAAGTAGGTATTACACCGCTTATTAAACCAATTCGAGGAGGTACCGATGGCTCGCAGTTAAGTTTTATGGGACTTCCTTGTCCAAATATTTTTGCTGGTGGTCATAATTTTCACGGGAGATATGAATACGTCCCTATTGAAAGCATGCAAAAGGCTATAGAAGTGATTGTTACAATCGCAAAAATGAATGCTAGCAACTAAGATTCTCAAACACACGAGATTCTAGTGAGATAATTATTAGGTCAATATTTCCTTGCTTTGAAATATTGGCAAGTTATTTGTGTTTAAGAAAAGAAAAAGAATCTAAACCACGAATTATGAAAAAAACATTGCTCGCCTTATTTTTAGGTATGTCGGCCATTGCATTGGCTCAAGAGAAATCACAAGAACAAGAGGAATCCCCTATTTCTCATAGACACGAATTGAGAATAGATGCTCTAGAAGGTTTAATTGTCCCAGCGATAGACGTAAGTTATGAATATATAATTAGCAAGTATTCTGGTGTTGGTATTTCTACTTATGTCAGTTTAGACAGCGACACAAATAATTATCAGAAATTCGCTATAACACCATACTACAGACAGTATTTTTTTAGCAAGGAAGATTTTGGAGCTAAAGGTTTTTTTGCCGAAGGGCTTCTTCAATTAGGCATGGGTGATGATGACGAATACTTCTATATCGACGACACTAATAATGGAGTCACCGAAAGCAACTGGACCAAATTTGGAATTGGTTTTGCTGTTGGACAAAAATGGGTGAGTAAAAACGGATTTATTGTAGAACTCAATCTAGGAGGAGGACGCTATTTTGGTGAAGACGCAGGTCCTGAAGGGTTTTTTAGAGGTGGCGCTTCCATTGGATATCGATTCTAACCCCACCGTTAGATAAAAAGAATAAACAAAAAACCTTCAGTTTTCACTGAAGGTTTTTTAAGTTATTTGTAAGTATCTTACTTAGAAGCTTCGTTCAATTTATTGCTTTTCTCTACCGAGATTGCAGTTTTATCGAACTTCATCTTCCCAGCACCTGTTTCTATAACACAGGTACCATCGTCATTAATCTCAAGTATTTTACCATGTAAACCACTTCCCATAATGACTTTCATGCCTTTCTTTAATTCACCGTAAAACTTCTTTTCTTGTTTCATTCGCTTTCTCTGTGGCAATACCATGAAAAACACGATGAAAACAGCAAATAATAATAAAGGGCCTAAAAAAGATTGATCCATTGTTTATGTAAGTCTACTTGTTTTTATTGAGTTTGGATTGGAGATCCTGCTGCTGCACCCTCTTTAGGATTCACAAAAGCCTTAATTTTAATGGTTTCTTTCCCTTTAGCAGTATTCGCTGTAATAGTTACAGTTTTACTAACTTGGTTTTTACCACTACCATTAAACTTAACTAACATTTCTCCATCTGCACCAGGAGCGATTGGAGTTTTCGGGTATTCTGGCACCGTACATCCACAACTACTCTTAGCATCAACAATTACTAAGTCCGCATCACCTGTGTTAGTAAATTTAAACACATGTTCTTGTGGAGTTCCTTGTTCGATAGTTCCAAAGTCAAACTCAGTTTCAGTAAAAGTCATTACTGGCATTTTTCCAGCATCCGCATCGCGCTCTGCCGCGGCAGCTACATTTTCTTCACTTACTTTATCTGCAGCATTGTCCTTGCATGACGTGAAAGAGATCATAGCAACTGCAGCTAGTAATAAAATTGATTTTTTCATTGTTTTTTATTTTAGTTATAAGAGTGGCTAAAGTAATTATTTTTTTGATTTTTCTAACGAAGACCTCTCCCAATTTTCTTTAAATCTCCATTAGTTGTTAAATCTTTAACAAGTTTATCTAAAATTCCGTTAATAAACAGACTACTTTTCGGTGTAGAATACTCTTTAGAAATTTCAAGATATTCATTGATGCTAACCTTTACTGGTATACTTGGAAAGTGTAAAAACTCGGCGATACCCATTTTTAAGATAATCATGTCTATTTCAGCAATACGCTCCTTATCCCAATTAGGTGTCTTACCGTCTATCTGAGACGAAAGCTTCTCGTCATGTAAAATCACTTTCTTAAGCAACTGAGTACTAAACTCTCTATCCTCTTCGTTTTTGTAGACTTCGGAAGTGAAAATAGCACTGGTATTTTTCTCTGAGATTTTATCTAGTAATTTCATCACCGCCGTATTCACTAACGGGAAATCATCCAACCAGGTAAGGCGGTTATCTTCTAAGTATTCATACAACTTCTCATTAGGAGCAATAACCTCCTTATACATTCTAGACACAAAAGCTTGGTCCTCTTTAAAGCTATGATCCGTTTTCAATAAATAAGCCTCATACCAATCCTCACTTCTCAAAGCATTAAAGAGAATACTAACATACTCATCATCCAGCTGCCAGTTTTGCAATTTTTTATTCTCAAGGTACTCATTTAGTCCATCGTGAGTCGCAATAAGTCCAATCACTTTATTATCTACAAATGATCTGCTCGGGTTCTTCTCTTCGGAAGTAGCCAAATGTTTTTGTTGAGATTTTTTAAGAAACGTATCTGCATGATCTCTAATGGCAACCATGAGATGAAGCATTAAGGCATGCAAATCTTGCATTTGCGCAATGCTATAGAGAAGAAATTTTTCCTGCTTATCAAGTTTAGGATCTTGTGACTGATAAAACGCATATAACGATTGTAACACTTTTACTCTTATATGTCTTCTTGTAAGCATATGTTTAAAGAACTTTATTTATTAAAAAATACAGCGCATTCTCATAACGAAAATGCGCTGCAAAGATATATATTAAAAACTAGAATTTAGTTTTCTTTTCTGCGAGAATTGATTCGAGATTGAGCAATATCGAGAGCTGCTTTGTGAGTAGTCACATCATTGGTTTCTGCATTGGTAAGAATCTCTAAGGTAGTATTAAAGATATTCTCTGTTTTACGCATAATCTCCTGCTTCCCATAGTTCTCTAACTCAGCATATACGTTAATTATTCCTCCTGCATTGATTAAAAAGTCCGGTGCATATACAATACCTTGCTCGCGAAGTAATCTACCGTGCTTTTGCTCATCGGCCAACTGATTGTTAGCCGCGCCAGCGATAACCTTTGCTTTCAACTGACCTATGGTATGGTCATTTACAGTAGCACCTAACGCACACGGGGCATAAATATCCATATCTTCACTATACAGGTTATTTCCTGTGTAGATAGTAGCATGGTATTTATCGCGAACCTCTTCCAAGCGTTCTTGGTTAATATCACTAATGTAAACTTTGGCACCTTCATCGCTTAAGTGCTCAACAAGCGCCTCTCCAACATTTCCTATGCCTTGAACATATACCACTTTGTTTTCAAGATCATCTGTACCAAATTTATACTTAGCAGCTGCTTTCATACCCATAAATACTCCGTAAGCAGTAATAGGTGATGGATTTCCAGCGCCTCCTTTTTCTTCAGAAATACCAGTTACGTATGGTGTTACAGTTCTCACTAAGTCCATATCGCTAGTCGTCATACCAACATCTTCTGCCGTGATATATTTCCCACCTAAAGAATGTACAAACTCTCCAAAACGCAACATCAGTTCTGGCGTCTTTTGAGTCTTCGCATCTCCAATAATGACCGCTTTACCACCACCTAGGTTAACTCCTGTAATGGCACTTTTAAAAGTCATTCCGCGGGACAGACGTAACACATCATTTAAGGCATCCCATTCACTGTTATATTGCCACATTCTAGTACCTCCCAAGGAAGGTCCTAAAACCGTATTGTGTATACCAATTATTGCTTTTAATCCTGTATCTTTGTCATTACAAAAGACAATTTGTTCGTGATTATCGAAAGACAATTGACCAAAAACAGGGTCTAATTTTTGAAGTTCTTTAGCTTTAATTACCTCAGTCACCATATCATAAGTTTTATTAATACCCTAAAAAGGGTGCGCAAAATTAGTTGTTTATTAAAGATTTCGCAAAAATTTATCTTTTATTTAAGGATTTGTTAATAAGTTTCCTCAACCACATTACAGCTAACTAGACCATATGAAAGAATTACGTTTCGTCAATAGATTTTTCTTTACCTATAAATGGCGACTTATTTTGGGTCTTATTATTACCGTGATTGCTACCATGTTTCGAATTGTCGTTCCGGCAAAAATTGGAGACTCCATGGATGCAGTAAAAGCGAAATTTGATGGAGAAATTTCGCAATCAGCTCTAAATGACGCGCTTCTAGAAAATATCCTTATTATTATTGGCGCCGCCTTACTTTCCGGCTTCTTTACATTTTTAATGCGCCAAACGATCATAGTAGTATCACGCTATGTGGAATTCGATTTAAAAAATGTGGTCTTCCAGCAATATGAAAAACTCTCACTTAACTTTTACAAAAACAATCGCACTGGAGATCTCATGAGCAGAATCAGTGAAGATGTAGGGAAAGTAAGAATGTATGCAGGTCCTGCCCTTATGTACAGTACAACGACCATAACTTTATTTATTGTAGCCATTAGTTATATGATTTACACGGCTCCTCTACTTACATTATATGCAGTTGCCCCGCTGCCTATATTATCCATTAGTATTTATAGATTGAGTATTGCCATTCACAAACGAAGCACGGTGGTGCAACAGTACCTTTCTAAACTCACGACTTTTACACAAGAAAGTTTTAGCGGGATATCGGTAATAAAGTCATATGGTATCGAAGGAAGAACCCAAATTGATTTTGAAGAACTTTCAAATACCAGCAAAGAAAAAAACATCAACTTAACGAAGGTTCAGGCGCTCTTCTTCCCTTTAATGATTTTACTTATTGGCGCTAGTAATCTATTGGTAGTATATGTAGGCGGAAATCAATATATAGAAGGCACCATTGAATTTGGAACTATTGTTGAATTTCTTATCTACGTCAATATGCTTACTTGGCCTGTAGCCATTGTAGGTTGGGTTTCATCTATGGTTCAGCAAGCTGAAGCCTCTCAAAAACGAATCAACGAGTTTTTAAGCGTCGAGCCGCAAATAATCAATAACACGAATGAACGTTCTAACATAGAAGGAACACTTAGTTTTAACAACGTTAGCTTCACCTATCCCGACACCGGTATTACTGCTTTAAAGAATGTTACTTTTACGGTTCGTCCAGGAGAAACACTTGCCATAATAGGTAATACAGGATCTGGTAAATCCACCATCTTAGAGCTCGTAGCCAGATTGTATGATGTGGAAGACGGCAGCTACAGCATTGATGGCATTCTAGCAAAGAATCTACATTTAGAAGACCTTCGTAATAGTATTGGCTATGTCCCTCAAGACGCCTTCCTCTTTAGCGACACTATAGAAAATAATATTAAATTTGGGAAGCAAGATGCCACACATGACCAAGTCGTTGCGGCAGCTACCAACGCAGCGGTACATAAAAACATTGAAGGATTCACCAAAAAATACGAAACTGTTTTAGGAGAAAGAGGGATTACTTTAAGTGGTGGACAAAAACAACGAGTTTCCATTGCACGGGCTATTATTAAAGACCCCAAGTTACTTCTATTGGATGATTGCCTGAGTGCCGTAGACACCGAAACCGAAGAAGAAATACTTCAAAACCTTTCCAAAATCACCGAAAATAAAACAACCCTTATAGTGAGCCATCGGGTTTCCTCAGTGAAAAGTGCAGATAAAATTATCGTGCTAGAAGAGGGTGCAATCATACAACAAGGAACCCATCAGGAGCTACTTAACCAAGATGGATACTACAAGGAACTCTTTAACAAACAACTTAAGGAAAAAGAAATCTAATCTTTCCTTTGTCGATTAGGTTTTTTTTTAGATTTTTGACT
>JAHZIZ010000270.1 GCA_022601215.1 Bacteroidota bacterium | reverse complement strand
TAGCTATGGATATTAGCAACCTCTTGCTCCAAAGGAAAATACTAGTTCTTGACTCACATTTTCTCCTTTGGCATTTTGCGCTGGTATCCAATTTTTAGGTAAGTCGTTTATAAGATCTATCATTACCCAGTCAATCTCTTTGTATCCTGAGGTATGATCGAGAGCAACATCAATAACTTTTCCTTCCTTAGTCACTTTAAATCTTATTCGAGCAGACCGCAATACCTTTTGGTCTATTCCTAACGTATAGTAGGCAGCATTCTCTTTAAGGTAATCGAGTAGCACCTCTTTTCCATCCATGTACTCCGCTTGTTTTTCAGGAACTACCGTGAGGTAAGGAGTCCAAGCACCATTCTCTGGTTTACCTGTTTCACTCAGTTTCTCCCTATAGTTGGCCGCAATTAGAATATCAGTCCCATAGACTGAGGATTGTAATAGACTTTTTTGGGCTTCAGTAAACATTCCTTGGGTTCCAATTTCCTCAACTTCATCTTCTCTGGTATCGCCCAATACGGTTACAATTACAGATTTATAAAACACGATACGCTCTGCGTGCTCCTCTCCAATTAAATCGGAAAAATGAGTTAACTCATTCAACTCACTTTTTGTAATCGTAGTCACAAATCGTGACCCTACTTCATAATGGAATTCGGGCATGGCAGGTAAGACAGGGAGAGCGGCTTCCTCTTCTTTAAGGTTACTGTTAGCGGCTATTTTTTCCATGGGTTGTACCGATGTATTCTCACCTTTTTTTACGGCTAAGACAACCACTGTTAGTGAAATCAATACAACGGCTATGATGATAATTTTATTTTTCATAGGGTTCGGGTTTTTAAAGTTCGAGAATCAAATATAGACCCGACTACGAGATAAGACCTTCAAACAAATGTAAAAAAAGTGCAAAATAACTGTGAACCGTAGAAAATACAGTACTTCAAACACTGATCTTTACTCTAAAAAAGCGTCATAGGTTTCATAGACAAAACAAGTACAAATGAATCTTGAAAATGTTAAATTGACAAAAATATCATAGTGCGTGATTCATAATAAGATGAATTTGTTTCATTTACTTGACTCCATCGATACAATACTAATGCATTCTCGATTAAGTCCTAACCCGAAGGCGCCTCCTCAAATTCGGGGCAGTCGATACGAATCTCTCGATTCAAGAGTTCTTTATTCAATAAATTACAATAATCATTCTCTTTATTCTTTTGATAGAATTTACATCCGTAACACGTTCTTTGAACGCTTAACATTCCATTCCGATTTAGTTTATAAATGAGCTGGCTTAACGTATCAAATAACCCTTCTAATTCTTCAAGCGGCATACTATCAACCTGTTTTTTCAGAGGCATTGAGAAATCGTATGTTTTTGAAACCATACCCTCTCCTGTCGGAGACAAAACGATTGAATAACTGCGACTATCAAATGAAGAAAAGTCCTTTACAATAAGGCCTTTCTTATCCAAGACTCGAATAGCATCGCTAATGGTTGGTTTGGTTACGTTAAACTCTTTAGCAAGGTGGCTAACATTGCATAGCTGCTGTTTGTGAAAGGCTACGAAGATCATAATCTGAATTTGAATAGGGCTCAAACCGACTATTTTAGCTTTTTCCCATAGCAAGACTTTGAAAACTTCTGAAACACGTTCTAAGCCTGCTACAATTTTACTTCCAATATCTTGCTGCTGTTGTTCTGGATTGAATGCGCTATTCTTCATAAAAAGGCCTGCCGAAATTTATTCGACAGGCTAAGTTAGTAATCCTAATTAAATTAATTGCAGTTTTCCATTTCTATAATAGAAAATCCCCTTGTTTCAATATCAATACGCATTTTCTCTGTTGCCTGTTCTATATGACAAAGACGACATTCTTTTGCTGACAACCCCATTGTTTTAAATGGTTTCTTCTTTAAATAATCCAATCCATAACCAATTACTACGCCATCATCTAGCACATCGTTAGGTACTAGGATATCAAAGTGCATTGTTCTGCCATCGAATCTTTTAACATATGTATCCCATACTGCTAATTTCATAGGACTAATTTTTAACTTTGTATGGTAGCGACAAATCACCACTTGCAATACTAAAAACCTCATAAACGCCCAACATAGGAAGAAGATTGTCGCTCGTATTTACTTTCATAAATGCCGTAACCCCGTCATAGCTAAAATCTGTTCTATTATTCATTCGATATTGAGGAACTACCACTGTGATGGTAGTATTGTTTGTTGTAACAGGAAAACCAGGTGAATCCATATACATTGGCATTCCTGGGTTGGTTGGAGGCAATACTACTGTTTCGTCAGCCTTTTTAAACTGTTTAACAGAAAGCCCTCCAGGAACTCGTTTGTCTTCTTGGAGAATTACCCAATGAGGATGCCAAACTACACCATCATTATCAAATATTTGGTCATTATTTTCGTCCCATAAAGGAGTATCATCAAAATCTGGATGCGATGTTAAAGCCAGAGCCACAATTCCGTCCGTCTTATTAAAACCCACATCGTTTGCATTTAAACTCGTTGGAAATACATATCCCAGTACTGGGGCACCATCTAGTGCCCCAACTTGTGTAGGTATGGTTTTCCCAGCGACGCCTGTTACATCTATCTCCCAAATTGTAACTCCTAAATTGGCTTTAAGAGTAATACTCACTTTATTAATCTTAAAATCATCGTTATTGTATGCGCTTTCTTGTCCATAAGAAATAGCAGTACTTAAGAACAAGGTTATAAAATATATTATTGCTATTGATTTCATTTTTAAGTCTTTTTAAATGTTATTTTTAATAGGATTCCTAACTATTTATGCTAAAATTTAACCTATTACATCAATTATCGAAGCTCCAAAGTTGATGTGAAGGGTATTTCCATTAGGAGTAACTAGAGCGGGTACGGATTTCACTCCCGATTTCTCCGCTTCAGAAATTCGAGAAGGACTCTTACCAAGATGTACTATTTCCACATTGTCTTTCCCTATTAGATCAATGATATCGTGTTCTGCGTCTATACATACTGGACAACCGGCGTGATAAAAAATTGATTTACTCATGTTTATAAATTTAAATGAATGCATTATTGCGTTACAAATATAGTAAGGATTCCTAACTATACAATTAAAATGATCTTTTTTTTATAAAAGTAGCCGCCTACTAACCCAGCTCTTTAGGTTCTAATTGCGCGGCAACCTTATATCACTGTCGCATAATGTCCTGTAATTCTTTAACTTTCCAAGCCCTATTCCCATTTATAAACACCTCAAACATAGCCGCATGACTTGCCCCCACTAACACCATAATACGCTCATCTACTGTAATCGTTTGTTTCTCAATAAATGACCACATGTAAACATTCCTCTTATACCATTCGGATGTTAAAAATGGCCCAGACAAATCATCCAGTTCTCCTGCCTCCAACATTAAATTATTATGAAAATCGTTTGAGAGTTCTCGTAATTTTGGGCTATTCAGGTAATAGGTAAGGTCCGTTAAGGACACCCCATCTGCTATTTTGTTGTCAAAGTCGACGGTAAATTGAGTAATACCGTTTTGAATCTTTTTTTTGAGTGCAGTTTGATTGTTCTTTTCAATAGCACTCATGACTTCACCAAACGGAAATGAAGTCTTGTAATCTATTCCATATACGGTTTCCAAGTTATTTTCTTTGGCAACTTTAAATGCCAACTGAAATATTTCGTTCTTGAGGTAAAATTCGGAAAGACTATCATTGGTAAAATACCTTCCTCTTTTGTACAGATCATATAAAGAATCCAACTCCTTTTGTTCATTATATGGCCACTCAACAAAAATTTTAGATGGCTTATAAGCAGTAATGCTTTTTGACATTTGATTCAACTCGTATTGTGCCGTATCACTCAAAATATTGAACGACTTAGTTTTCGCTACATCCGCGCCAGGATTATTATAGTGAAACGTACCTACTAGCAAGGCCTCTATGGCATTTGCATTCTTTTTAGATTGATCTGAGGTTGTATTTTGAACTTGCGAACAGGCAAAAGACAAACAAATTAGTGGCAATAGGAGGAAATTCTTCATTTTTTGATAAAATTTAGTTCGGGTGTCAAGAAACTTAGGGGTCTTATATAGTAAGACGCAAATTCTTAGTAATGGGTTGCCTCGATGCCAACTATCTCACTGCATCCAACACAAATTAAAAAAGCCACTCAAATGGAGTGGCTTTAAAAATATTATATTCACAAATGTTACACTTCTCTATTTACATCCCAACCTTCTAGATAATCGGCTACGGCCTTTACAAACTGCCCTCCTAGTGCTCCGTTCACAACTCTATGGTCATAACTATGGCTTAAGAACATTTTGTAGCGTATGCCAATAAAGTCACCTTCTGGTGTTTCAATCACGGCAGGTACTTTCCTAATGGCACCTAAAGCCAAAATTCCTACCTGCGGCTGGTTGATTATTGGCGTCCCCATAATACTCCCAAATGTACCAACATTGGTCACCGTGTAAGTTCCCCCTTGGATATCGTCTGGTTTTAATGCGCCGTTTCTAGCACGTCCCGCCAAGTCGTTCACAGCCTTACTCATGCCAACCAAGTTTAGCTGGTCTGCATTTTTAATCACAGGGACAATTAAGTTTCCGTCTCCCAGGGCAGCAGCCATTCCTAAGTTTATATTTTTACGTTTAATG
>JAHZIZ010000269.1 GCA_022601215.1 Bacteroidota bacterium | reverse complement strand
TGAGAACAAAACCCTTTTAATTAATAGGAACTTCTAATTTTACAGATTAATTTTTTTAATAACCTTAGTCCGTCGATAAACGGGCTTTTTAAAACATCTGTATGATGACACACCAAGACCTATTAGCAGTGGCACAGGAGTACGGAAGTCCTGTGTATGTGTATAACGCTGAAACTATAGCAGCACAATATAAACGCCTAACCAAAGCGTTTGCAAAGGTCAAACAGGTAAAGGTTAATTATGCAGTGAAAGCGCTTTCCAATATAAATATACTGTCCTATTTACACTCATTAGGGGCAGGAATGGATACCGTTTCTATACAGGAAGTTCGTTTGGCATTGGAGGCGGGTGTTCCATCTGAGCAGATCATTTTTACGCCCAACGGAGTTTCCATGAAAGAAATTGAAGTTGCCGCTTCCTTAGGGGTTCAAATTAATATTGACAACCTATCTATATTGGAGCAATTTGGCACCAAACACCCTACTACTCCAGTTTGTATTCGTATTAATCCACATGTAATGGCAGGAGGTAATACAAATATCTCCGTTGGACATATTGATAGTAAATTTGGAATATCAATTCATCAATTACCACATATTAAACGAATTGTAGAGAATACAGGTATGCGTATCAACGGTATTCACATGCATACAGGAAGTGACATTTTAGATATTGACGTATTCCTATATGCTTCTGAAATTTTATTTGAAACTGCAAAGCAGTTTGATAATTTAGAATTTATTGACTTTGGTAGTGGTTTTAAAGTTCCCTATGCCATTGGCGATATTGAAACAAATATCGAAGAAATGGGGGAAAAGCTTAGCAAGCGATTCAATGAGTTTTGCAAGGAATGCGGTCGAGAATTAACATTAGCCTTTGAGCCCGGGAAGTTTCTGGTTAGCGAAGCTGGTAAGTTTCTAGCCTCTGTTAATGTAGTAAAACAAACTACTTCAACGGTTTTTGCTCAGATTGATAGCGGTTTTAATCATCTCATTCGCCCAATGCTTTATGGAAGTAGTCATGAGATAGAAAACGTGTCTAACCCCAATGGAAGAGAGCGCTTTTACAGTGTTGTTGGATATATTTGCGAAACAGATACTTTTGCTAATAACCGACGAATACCTGAGATTACTGAAGGAGATATTCTTGCATTTAGCAATGCTGGCGCCTACTGTTTTAGTATGGCTAGCAATTACAACAGCAGATTTCGTCCCGCCGAAGTTTTATGGTATAAAGGGAAGTCTCACTTAATACGGAAACGAGAAACCTTTGAAGATCTCGTGCAACACCAAGTGGTTGTAACTTTGTAATACAAGTCACATTCCAATTAGTTTATTATCTGTTTGAGCGCAATCGAAACCTACGAAAAATACACTTCGTCGAAGTTATCGTTTGCGCTTTAGCAGATTACCTTCTTTTTATTATTTTTACAAAAAACAGAATCTAACAATGCCTACTAAACTCCTCCTTTTGGCCATTTTTATGGCAGTTTCCCCTATGCTATATGCTCAAAATGTAAAAGAATACAAAAAAGAGCAGTATGTTATGGCCCAAGATACGTTGCCATATCGCATCCTTTTCCCTAAAAATTTTGACAAAGAAAAAAAATATCCCTTAGTTCTATTCTTACATGGCTCTGGAGAACGGGGTCAGGATAACGAACTGCAGTTAACGCATGGAGCTGATTTATTTTTGGATAAAGAAGTAAGAGAGAAATATCCGGCCATCGTAGTGTTTCCGCAATGCAAATCGGAATTATCTTGGAATAATGCTATAGTGAGCAGGGCATATGAACAAAATGTTTTTGACTTTCCTTCCGAAGTAGAACCCAATGGACAGCTTGCTCTAGTAGAAGGCATGCTAAAAGACCTTCAGCAAGACTATAATATTGACAAACAACGTATTTATATTGGTGGTCTTTCTATGGGCGGTATGGGTACTTTTGAAATGCTCCACAGAAACCCGAAAACCTTTGCAGCTGCCTTTCCTATTTGCGGAGGTGCCAATCCAAAAATTGCCCCCAAAATAAAAAGGACTCCTATTTGGATATTTCACGGAAAAGACGATCAAATTGTACCTCCAATTTATTCTTCTCGAATAGAGAAAGCCTTGCAATATATTGGCGCCGATGTACGAATAAATCTATATCCCAATGTAAAACACGATAGCTGGAACAATGCCTTCGCTGAACCTGAATTACTCCCTTGGTTGTTCTCAAATTTAAAAATGGAATGAAAATTTTAGCCGTTGCTTTCTTTTTGGTCTGCTTGAGTTGCGGAACACCCTTAAATTTAGACCCAATAGAACAAGTGATGATGAGCGGACATCCGGCGATTATGCAGGTATCGCATGATCCTTCGTATTATGAAGTCCAAATTATCTATACTGAAATTGAAAAAGACAGCTTCGGCAACTCAGTTTTTAAAGATCACACCTTTAGGGTTGATGCTGACACATATTTCTACCCGGCTAGTACTGTAAAACTACCTGCGGCCGTTTTGGCGTTAGAGATGGCAGATACCCGTCGCACGTTTAATAGTAATACAAATTACACTACAAAACGGGATTCATTAAAACATACTATTAAAGATGATGTTCGTCAAATCTTCGCTGTAAGCGACAACGAAGCTTATAATAGATTGTATGAGTTATTGGGTAGAGATACTATCAACAATGAATTAATGCAAAAAGGGATTTCTCCTGTAAGAATTTCGCATCGATTGTCAACGAGTAACGCCAATGACAGTATTCGTCATTCTATTAATTTTTTAGTAACCGAAGGAGATACCCTTCGGCAATCTGTAATTTGGGATACTGGCATCAAAAAGCTGTCATTAAAAAAGCAATTAAAGGGAAAGGGATTTCTTCGAAATGATTCGCTCGTAAAACAACCTATGGACTTTTCAGAAAAAAATTACTTTCCATTACAAGCTCAGCATGAGCTGATGAAGCGTATTTTCTATCCTGAAAGTTTTACGAATAAAGAACGATTCCTACTATCAGAAGAACACATGGACTTCTTAAAAGAACAAATGTATAAACTCCCAAGGAACAACGGCTATTCAGAAAAAGAATACTACGACAGCTATGGCAAGTTTTTTATATACGGCGACAGTAAAGAACGTATTCCTGCATCTATTAAAATTTACAACAAGGTAGGGTACGCTTATGGAACGTTGACCGACACCGCATTTATTGTGGATGAAGATGAAAACATACAGTTTTTTCTATCCGCTACAATTCTAGTTAATAAAAATGGTATTTTCAATGACAACGTTTACGAATATGATGATATTGGGATTCCATTCTTAGCACAATTAGGAAGAGAACTATATCTCTATGAGCATAGTAAGAAATAACAAATTACTTAGGTAAATTTTTAACAAAGACCTTCGCGATGAGGGCATAATAGCGATTACGCTTATAAAGTTTCTTGCCTACTTCCCTAGCCCTTTTAATTTTATCTATAGATATAATAGCGTGAATTACTAGCAATGCAAAAACAATCGCGAAAATAAAAATTAGGTTATCCACCTTAGTTAGTTAGTGTTACGGCGTGAAAATAGGAATAATTATATAAAAATCCACTTTAACAAAAACGATTTCGTTAAAGCGAACTATAAATAAGTCCTGAGGGTCTATTAAGCGCTCTTAAAATGTATAGGATTGCACTTTTTGTTTTGCAGCTATAAACTCATCCATCATTTCTTGTACAATTAGCCCCGCAGGCTTAATATCATGAATAAGTCCAGCTATCTGACCAATTTCTAACTCGCCTTCAACAAGATCCCCTTCGAACATACCTCGTTTAGCACGGGCACGACCCAAAAGTTCTTTTAACTCCTCAGGAGTTGGCCCTGTCTTGTATAACTCTTTAACGTCTTGATAAAACTTATTCTTAATTAAACGAACCGGTGCCAGTTCTTTTAAAGTAAGTTCTGTATCCCCTTCCTTAGTATCTACTACTACTTGTTTGAAAGCTTGATGGGCACTACTTTCTTCAGAAGCTACGAAACGACTTCCTACTTGCACCCCATCGGCTCCTAAGACCATAGCAGCTAACATACCGCTACCGGTTGCAATTCCACCAGCAGCAATGAGCGGAATACTAATTTGCTCTTTTACCATAGGTATCAAGGTGAATGTTGTAGTTTCATCACGGCCGTTATGACCTCCTGCTTCAAATCCCTCGGCGACCACGGCGTCCACGCCAGCATCCTGTGCCTTTAGTGCAAACTTTACACTACTCACCACATGAACTACTGTGATTCCCTGTTCTTTTAAATGAGCCGTATAGGTTTTTGGATTTCCCGCTGAAGTAAAAACAATCTTCACCCCTTCATCAATAATGATTTCAATAATCTCTTGAAGGTTGGGATAGAGCATAGGTACGTTAACACCAAAAGGCTTATTGGTTGCCTTTTTACACTTCTGAATGTGTTCTCTAAGCACGTCAGGATACATAGATCCCGCTCCTATAATCCCTAATCCGCCAGCATTACTAACGGCGCTTGCTAATTTCCATCCGCTATTCCAAATCATTCCTGCTTGGATAAGTGGATATTCTATTTTAAATAATTGGGTGATTTTATTTTCCAAAAGATCGTTTTAAGAGATAACGCCACTTCCTAAGAGCTCTTCACCATCGTACCAGGCAACAAATTGTCCTTCGGCAATGGCAGACTGTGGCTGTTCAAATATAACATAAAGTCCAGATACCGTTTGATGCAGTACCGCCTTTTCTAGTGCTTGTCTATATCGAATTCGCGCCTTGACGGTTAACTCCTCATCAACTTGTAGTTTCAAGTCCTCTCTAACCCAATGCATTTCTTCATTTTTAACGAATAAACCTCTTCTATACAAGCCTGGATGTTCTTTTCCTTGACCAGTGTACACTATATTTTCTGAAACGTCTGTGTCAATAATAAATAGCGGTTCTTTGGTACCTCCCACTCCTAATCCTTTACGCTGTCCTTTGGTGAAAAAATGTGCCCCTTGATGCTTACCTACTACCTTTCCATCTTCAGAATTATAAGCGTATTTCTCGGAGAGAAACTCCAACTCTTCTAATTTTGAACTGAACGTTGGTTCTTTCTTTTCGTAGCCTTCATAGCCAGTTGGCACTTCAACAATGAGGCCTTCTTTGGCAGCCAATTGCTGTTGAAGAAATTCTGGTAAACGTACTTTTCCTATAAAACAGAGCCCTTGAGAATCGCGTTTTTCGGCAGTAATGAGATTCTGTTCGGCAGCAATCTTACGCACATCTGGCTTTAAAATTTCACCGATGGGAAATATAGTCTTAGCCAATTGTTCTTGAGACAACTGACATAAAAAATAAGACTGATCCTTATTAGGGTCCTTTCCAGAAAGCAATTGATAGATCTGATTTCCATCTTTCTCAATCACCCCTTTTCTGCAATAATGTCCCGTTGCTACATAGTCGGCTCCCAGATCTAAAGCAATTTTCATAAAGACATCAAATTTGATTTCTCTATTACATAATACATCTGGATTAGGTGTACGTCCCATTTCATACTCCTTGAACATATAATCCACAATGCGCTCTTTATACTGTTCACTCAAATCTACCGTTTGAAATGGAATATTTAATTTCTCAGCGACTAACATAGCATCATTACTATCGTCTAGCCATGGGCATTCGTCCGAAATAGTCACGGAATCATCGTGCCAATTCTTCATAAACAGGCCAATCACCTCGTAACCCTGCTCCTTAAGCAAGTACGCCGCCACACTGGAGTCTACACCTCCACTCAATCCAACAACAACTCTTTTCTGTTTCATTTGTCTGTAAAATTACAAAATAGAAATCCCAAATTCCAATGGTGACATTGAAACTTGGGATTCAGATACTTTTTATGGTATTTATTTATCCTTTCTTTTTCAATGGTTTGGGATAGGTTTCTTCCAGTTCTAATTTTCCGTTTTTATAGTACTGCCAGAGACCATCTTTCTTACCTTTTTTGTATTGGCCTTTAATTGTTACATTTCCTTGCGCATCATAATAAATAGCCTCTCCCTGTAATTTGTCGTTTCTATATAGAAGTCTTTTCAATATCACACCCTCTGGAGAATAATATAAGTTAGGGCCTTCTTTACTCCCAGCTAGATAGGTAATCTCCTCCGTTTTGGTACCATTAGGATAATAGGTGGTTTTCACTCCATCCAACAATCCTACGGAATAAAATTCACGGGTCATCACTTCTTTTGATTTTTTATGATAGTAAACCCATTCTCCCATTCTATTCTTATCCTGCATTTTTCCTTCACTAACTAGTTTTCCGGTTTTCGTAAAATACTGAACTTGAGCTTTACCGTTACCACTATACGTTCGTATTGAAGTAGGTTGCTTTCCGCATTCCTGACAGTAAAATTTGAAAACACCAGTTTCCTTACCATGATCAAAAGCACCTTCATATCGAAGCTGCTCAGATCCGGGAAATTTCTTTTTCCAAACCCCGTGACGTTCGCCAGCGGCATCATACTGATTTACTTCCTGGGCCGAAAGACTG
This sequence comes from Bacteroidota bacterium, assembly GCA_022601215.1. GTDB lineage: Bacteria > Bacteroidota > Bacteroidia > Flavobacteriales > Flavobacteriaceae > Aureisphaera. The sequence continues at coordinate 22 of JAHZIZ010000269.1, read as the reverse complement.
ATGAGGCAGCAAATTCCGAAGA
>JAHZIZ010000268.1 GCA_022601215.1 Bacteroidota bacterium | reverse complement strand
GGTACGCCTAAGAAAATATCAGCGCTACGCTGATAGAGTTGACATGAGAGTTTTCCGTCCGCCACATAAAATTGAAAAAAAGCATGGCAGGGAGGAAGTGCGGCTTTCCCGTTGGCAACATTTTCCGCAAAAGGTTTACTTGTGTCGGGCATCACGCTTGGATTCCAGGCGCTTACTAACATGCGTCTACTGTCGGGATTCGTTTTTAAAGTTTTGATAATATCAGAAATTTGGTCAATTTCCTCGCTATTCCAATTACGCCATTGGTGTCCGTATACGGGACCTAAATCACCATTTTCATCTGCCCAATCGTTCCATATTCGAACGCCATTTTCTTGTAAATAACCAATATTAGTGTCGCCATTAAGGAACCAGAGCAACTCGTATATGATCGATTTTAAGTGTAATTTTTTTGTAGTTACCATGGGGAAACCTTCACTTAGGTCAAAACGCATTTGATAACCAAAAACACTTTTGGTTCCGGTTCCGGTACGGTCACTTTTAAGATTTCCGTGTTCTAATACATGGTTAACAAGGTCGTGGTATTGCTTCATCTTCAGTCTAAATTAGAAAGGCATAAATGTAAAAAACCAAGCAGGTATTTTTAACTGAAATTTCAAGGATTTATTATTAGTTATTAACCAATAATCATTCCGGCAATGGTGGCAGAAATTAGAGAAGCAATAGATCCTCCAATAAGTGCTTTCATACCAAACTTTGAAAGTTGCTTACGCTGCCCTGGTGCTAGCGAACCAATTCCACCAATCTGGATTCCAATAGAGGCAAAGTTGGCAAAACCACAAAGCATGTAAGTCGCCATAATGATGGATTTTTCATAAGTTAGGTGCAATGCGTTGCTAGTGTTCTTTAATTCGGCTAATTGAATATAGCCTACAAACTCACTGGCAGCTAACTTGATTCCTAAAAGCTGTCCCATCATCATCATATCTGCTTTTTCTACCCCAATAAGCCACATGAGGGGTGCGAAGACCGTACCAAGCACTGCTTCCAAAGAGAAAGATTCATAAGATGTATTCGCTGCCATCCATGTGTTAAGGGACGTAATATCACCCACCCAGCCTAGTATTCCATTGATCATTGCAATAAACGCCACAAATACCAAGAGCATGGCGCCAACATTTACAGCTAAGCGAAGACCTTCAGTGGTTCCGTTGGCAATCGCATCTAAAATATTAGATCCAATTTTCTCTGTGGAGACTTTGACATCTGTATTGATTTCTTCGGTTTGTGGATAGAGTATTTTAGAAATAACAATAGCTCCCGGAGCTGCCATTACCGAGGCTGCTAACAGGTGTTTTGCAAAGACCAAACGAAGTTCTGGATCATCGCCACCGAGGAAACCAATATAAGCCGCCAAGACCGCGCCAGCCACTGTAGCCATACCACCAATCATAACCAAGAGAATTTCACTCTTGTTCATTTTTTCGAGATATGCTTTGATAAGTAAGGGTGCTTCAGTTTGCCCCAGAAATATATTTCCAGCGACGCTTAAACTTTCAGCGCCAGATATTTTTAAAACTTTAGATAGTAGCCATCCAAATGCTTTCACCACTTTTTGAATTATTCCTAAGTAAAAGAGGACTGAAGTTAGCGCGGAGAAAAATATGATGGTAGGTAATACTTGAAAGGCAAAAATAAACCCGAAGGTGTCCATGTCTACTACTAATCCTTCAAACAAGAATTTACTTCCAGCTCTTGTAAAATCTAAAATACTAATGAAAATACTTCCGATGCCTTCGAAAATGGATTGTACAAAGGGAACTTTTAATACCCCTACCGCAATAATTAATTGGAAAGCGAGTCCAAGTCCAACAGTTCTCCAGTTGATTGCTTTTCGATTGGAACTAAATAAAAAGGCAATAAGTAGTAAGGTAATCATTCCTAATGCTCCTCTCCAAAAACTTCTAAAAGAGAATCCTTGAGAAGGAATAATAGAAGGAGTTGCTTCAGTTTCTTCCGAATTAATTGTTACAGATGTAGCCTCTTCCGAAGTACTCACAAAAGAATAGCGCACGTTATTTTCAGTAAATACTAAAGTGCTATCGGTGGTTTCAGTAATTCGATATCTTCGAATCGTATCATTGGGTTGTGTGTAAAACAACACCAATAAATTATTCTGTAGTAGGTAGTCTCCATGAGCTACTAAGTTCTCTTTAGCTTCAAGAGCGTATTGGAAGCTTCCCTTGTCGAGGGTAAAATGATCGGTTTCCTTGTTGATATTGAACAAGGATTGCCCAGTGCTGTTTTCGATACCTGAAAACTGCCAAGACTTTTCAATATCTTGAGCAGATACATGGCTAAATAGACTTAAAAATACGAGTAGTAAGAGTGAGCGCATAAGCGTTTAAGAGCGTTTGGAAATTTCATCCCGAAGGGCAGCTGCTTTTTCATAATCTTCATTAGCTACTGCTTCATCGAGCATTTGGTTGAGTTCATTAAGAGAAAACTTACTAAAGTCCTCCAAAACAATTTTTACAGTTTCTCTGTCTTCTCCAGAGATTAATTCTTCAATAACCGCTTCTTCCTCTTCGCTTATTTCGTCTTCATTAGTGGGCGTCTTTAAATATATCCCCGCCTGATCTAAAATAGCTTTGTAGGTGAAAATTGGTGCCTTAAATCTAAGAGCCAAGGCTATGGCATCACTAGTTCTTGCGTCAATAATTTCTTCCAATTGATCTCTTTCGCAAATAATGCTGCTATAGAAAACGCCATCGACCAATTTGTGTATGATGACTTGTTTTACAACAATTGCAAACCGATCTGCAAAGTTTTTAAACAAATCGTGCGTTAGTGGTCTGGGCGGTTTTATCTCCTTTTCCAGGGCAATAGCGATAGATTGCGCTTCAAAAGCCCCGATGACGATAGGTAGTTTTCGTTCTCCTCCTTCTTCACTTAAGATTAGGGCGTAGGCACCATTTTGGGTCTGACTGTAGGAGATCCCTTTTATATCTAGTCGTACAAGACTCATTAATTTCGAATTTCTTGGTAAAGATAAAAGGCTGTTTAAACAAGGGTATACTTATTTAAACAGCCCTATTTCAAGGCACAAAATACTAAATTTTATGCGTTTTGTGCTTTAAAGGCTTTTAATTTTTCGGTGAGTTGAGGTACTACCTCAAAAGCGTCTCCAACAATACCATAATCTGCTGCTTTAAAGAAAGGAGCTTCAGCATCATTATTAATCACCACTTTTACCTTAGAGGAATTAATTCCCGCCAAATGCTGAATAGCACCACTAATCCCTATCGCGATGTATAGTGTGGACGCTACTGGTTTACCAGTTTGCCCAACGTGTTCACTATGAGGTCTCCAACCCATGTCACTCACGGGTTTAGAGCACGCTGTAGCTGCGCCCAAGGTAGTGGCTAAGTCTTCAATTAAATGCCAGTTCTCGGGTCCTTTGAGTCCACGACCACCAGAAACAACTACTTCTGCATCGGCAATTGTTACTTTGTCGGTTGCTTTGTCTACGGAGACTACTTCAACACCACCAACATTGATTGCAGGAGTAAAAGTTTCGTTTGTAATATCAGTTGCATTTTCTTTCACTCCATACGCGTTCTTTGCTAATCCAACTACTTTGGCGGTAGTATTGATCTCAGTCATTGAGAATGCCTTGTTGGTATATACGCTATGTTTTACTATGAAAGGAGCACTGCTTTTGGGTAATTCGGTAACATTAGGTACATATCCTGCTTCAAGATTCACAGCTATCAAAGGTGCTATAAACTTACCATTTGCGCTAGAAGTAACAATGACAACTTCGGCGCCTTCGGCCTTGGCAGCTTGTGTAATAATATCAGCGTAAGCTTCGGCGTTGAAGGTGTTTAAATCGTTGTTGCTCACCTCTAACACTTTAGAAGCTCCAAAGTTTCCTAATTCATTTGAGTTGTTTGCGTTAATAGCAATGGCCGTAACGCTAGTGCCCATCATATCTGCAATTCCTTTAGCATAGGAAACCGCTTCGTGGGCTATTTTTTTGAAGGCTCCTCCTTCAGATTCGGTAAATACTAATACTGACATATCTTAGATTACTTTTGCTTCGTTATGTAATAGGTTAATAAGGTCGTCTACATTGTCAACCAATTTTACAGCTCCTTTTGGGGCTGGTTTTTCAAACTGAGTTGTCTGAGTTTCGGCATTCGCAGCAATGGGCTCTTTTACATGGAGCGGCTTTGATCTCGCTTGCATAATACCACGCATGTTTGGGATACGAAGATCACTTTCTTCTACTAAGCCTTTCTGCCCTCCAATCACTAGAGGAAGAGAGGTTTTAAGTGTTTCTTTACCACCGTCAATTTCACGAATTCCAGTAGCGCTAGTTCCTTCTACTTCTAAACTGATACAAGTGTTTATGAAGTTCGCACCAATTAATTTAGCAATCATTCCTGGAACCATTCCTCCATTGTAATCAATAGATTCACGACCTCCAATAACAAGATCGTAGCCACCTTCGCTTACTATATGCGCCAATTGCTTGGCCACAGAATATCCATCTGTTGCTACCGTATTTACTCTAATGGCCTCATCTGCTCCAATAGCTAAGGCTTTACGCAAGGTAGGTTCTGTTTCCGGACCTCCTACGTTCACAACATGCACATTCGCACCTTGTTTTTCTTTAAACCACATGGCGCGAGTTAAACCAAATTCATCATTTGGGTTAATCACGAACTGTACTCCGTTGGTATCAAAAGTCGTGTCACCGTCAGTGAAATTGATCTTTGAAGTAGTGTCGGGTACGTGACTTATACACACTAATATTTTCATAGTTTTTGAGCTATTTTTAAATGTAAATTTTAGGTCGACGAAGATACAACATTCCTTATACATTTCCTATGCGTGCATAATAAAATATTTATGAAATTATTTTGCTTTGATTTGTTGCTATTTCTTTTCTGAAAACGTTTGCGGAATAGATTACCGTCTCATTTCATAAATTCTTTACATTAGAATAAGAAATAGTGTTATTTTTGTCTTCCTATCCCAAAAAAGGTTTGGGATTTTCAGAAGCTATTATTCAGATACAATTATGAAAACGATACAATTTAGAGAAGCCATTTGTGAGGCAATGAGTGAAGAAATGCGTCGCGATGAATCCATTTATTTAATGGGTGAAGAGGTGGCCGAATATAACGGTGCATACAAGGCAAGCAAAGGTATGTTGGATGAGTTTGGTGCCAAACGTGTTATTGATACTCCTATTTCTGAATTAGGCTTCGCTGGTATTGCTACGGGTTCTGCCATGAATGGGAACCGCCCAATTGTAGAGTTCATGACCTTTAATTTCTCTTTAGTAGGAATTGATCAAATTATAAATAACGCCGCTAAGATTCGTCAAATGAGCGGCGGGCAGTTTAATTGTCCTATCGTTTTTCGCGGGCCAACAGCCTCTGCTGGTCAGCTTGCAGCGACGCACTCTCAAGCTTTCGAAAGTTGGTATGCAAATTGTCCTGGTTTAAAAGTTGTGGTACCCAGTAATCCTGCGGATGCTAAAGGGTTATTAAAAAGTGCTATTCGAGATAATGACCCTGTTATCTTTATGGAAAGTGAACAGATGTATGGAGATAAAGGAGAGGTGCCTGAAGGAGAGTATTTAATTCCTTTAGGAGTGGCAGAGATAAAGCGAGAAGGAACTGATGTTACCATCGTCTCTTTTGGAAAGATCATAAAAGAGGCTTATGCTGCCGCAGATCAATTAGCAGAAGAGGGAATATCATGTGAAATTATAGACTTACGTACCGTGCGCCCGATGGATCATAAAGCCATCATGGAAAGTGTTAAAAAGACTAACAGACTTGTTATTTTAGAAGAAGCTTGGCCGTTTGGAAATGTCGCCACGGAGATTACATATCAAGTCCAGAGTCAGGTATTCGATTATTTGGACGCACCCATCGAAAAAATAAACACGGCAGATACACCTGCGCCGTATTCCCCTGTTTTATTAGCGGAGTGGTTACCAAACAGCGGCGACGTAATTAAAGCTGTTAAAAAAGTGTTATATCGTTCATAATCACACTTTTTTTTAGATATTTCCGTTTCCAAATCGATCACCTTTTATGTTGCTATGAAGCAAACACTACTCTTTGTATTTCTTATTTTCACAACAATATTGCTTTCTCAAACGAAGGTAAGTGGAGAGGTTAAAGATGAGTTTGGTGAGCCTGTAGCCTTTGCTAATGTTATTTTTAAAGACTCAAACGAAGGAACTATTACCAATGAAAATGGCCGCTTTTACTTAGAAAGTGAAGAAAACCATACTGCTTTATGGGTTTCTTTTGTTGGGTACGAATTAAAAACGGTACCTCTTGAGAAAAAGACAACTTACGAATTAGAAATTCTCTTAAAAGAAGAAGCTGCTGCCTTAGATCAAGTGGTTGTTTTTAGTGGAAAAACTTCAAAAAAAGACAATCCTGCTATTACCATACTAGAGAAAATTTGGGAAAATCGCCGTGAGAACGGAGTGAAAAAATTCAACCAATACCAG
>JAHZIZ010000267.1 GCA_022601215.1 Bacteroidota bacterium | reverse complement strand
TCAAAAGATAAAACATTCTGAAAGGCGACCACAATAATAATTATGCCATAAACCAACGCTGCAACCTCTTCAATTTTAAAGATTGGAAAATATTTATCCCAGGCAACTTTGTAGGATAAATCATTAACCAACATATCCCATTTAATATATAGATATCCAGTAAAAAATATCCAAAATGGTGCGAAAAGTAACATTCGCTCTTTGAGGCTTGGAGGGTCCTGATCCAGATAGGAGCGCGTAAAAAGTAAAAAGAAAGGAGCTGGTAACAACTCAAAAGGAAAAAAGAATAGAAAAAGATCTGGATATAGACTAGAAGGTTTTACAAAAGCTAACCACAATTGTAAGTTAACCAAAGTAACATAAATCATAAACCAAGCGAGATAAGAACTGGAAGAGTGCATGTTTTTGGAAACCAACAATGCCCTCGCCCCTAAAACTAGGGCTATAATTATAAGAATAAACAGCAAGATTAAAACGGGGATATCCAGCATGTCCAAATATAATAAGAAAACACCTACAAAAACAAAAAACCATCGATAAACGATGGTTTTTCCTCAATATAAACGTTTGACTACCTGAAATCTACATCTTTAAATGGTCTCAAGTTTTCTCCTATATAAATTTGTCTTGGACGGCCAATTGGTTCTTTACGCAAGCGCATTTCTTTCCATTGTGCAATCCATCCTGGTAAACGTCCCAACGCAAACATTGCGGTAAACATCTCTACAGGAATTCCCATTGCACGATAAATTATCCCAGAATAAAAATCTACATTAGGATAGAGTTTTCTATCTACAAAATAAGGGTCACTCAAAGCTTCCTGCTCCAATCCTTTTGCAATTTCCAATACTGGATCAACCACCCCTAAATCACGCAACACTTCATCGGCGGCCACCTTAATAATTTTAGCACGAGGATCAAAGTTTTTATAGACACGATGTCCAAAGCCCATTAAACGGAATGGATCATTCTTATCTTTAGCCTTAGCCATATATTTTTTAGTATCTCCGCCATCTTCCTTAATTGCTTCAAGCATTTCAATTACAGCTTGATTCGCTCCTCCGTGAAGCGGCCCCCAAAGGGCACTAATTCCTGCAGAAAGTGATGCAAATAGACCCGCATGAGAAGAACCAACAATACGCACCGTAGACGTTGAACAGTTTTGTTCGTGATCTCCATGTAAGATGAGTAATTTATCCAAAGCATCCACTAACACTTTATTTGAGGAGTACTCCCCAGTAGGTTTCTTAAACATCATTTTCAGGAAGTTGTCTACATACCCTAGCGAATCATCTCCATAATCCAATGGTAAACCAGCTCTTTTTCTATATGCCCATGCAGTTAGTACTGGAAATTTCCCTAAAATACGAACGATCGCCCCGTACATTTCCTCTTCACTATCCACGTTAACAGAAGATGGATTGAAAGCAATTAAAGCACTGGTTAAGGAAGACAATACTCCCATGGGGTGTGCGGACTTTGGAAAACCATCTAAGATTTTCTTTACATCTTCGTCTACATGAGACTGTTCCTTAATGTCTGAATGAAATTTACTTAATTGTTCTTTGGTAGGAAGTTCCCCAAAAATTAAAAGGTATGCCACTTCAAGAAAATCTGCCTTATCTGCTAATTCCTCAATAGAATACCCTCTGTAACGAAGAATTCCTTCCTCTCCGTTTAAAAAAGTAATAGCACTTTCACAAGATCCTGTATTCTTATATCCAGGATCAATAGTGGTAACACCACCTGTAGCACCACGTAGGGTTTTAATATTTATTGCGACTTCATTTTCAGTCCCTTCAATTAAAGGGAACTCATATTTCTCTCCGTTGATTTCAAGGGTAGCGTTCTTCGACATATTCTTTTTTTCTAGTTGATTTTTTAAGGATTGCTAAATTACGAAAAATTGGACGATTTTTTTAACAATTCCTTACCCATATTGGGTTAAAAAATCCTTAATTAATGGATTATATCAATTTTTAGTTTGTACGGAAATAACCTCCATAAAAAAAGCTACCTCTTACGAAGTAGCTTTTAAAATCTCAACACCTGTTCTTTATATTTTAAAAGCAGCTCTTCCTGGATAATAAGCTGTAACATCAAGTTCTTCTTCTATTCGAAGTAACTGATTATATTTTGCCATTCGATCACTTCGAGAAGCCGACCCTGTCTTAATTTGTCCAGTATTTAAGGCGACAGCCAAATCAGCGATAGTGTTATCTTCTGTTTCTCCACTTCGGTGAGACATTACTGACGTATAACCGGCGTGATGCGCCATATTAACGGCTGCAATAGTTTCGGACAAGGTTCCTATTTGATTTACCTTAATAAGAATAGAGTTGGCAATACCTTCTTTAATGCCACGTCCAAGGCGCTCTACATTGGTTACAAATAAATCATCTCCTACTAATTGAACCTTCTCTCCGATTCTTTCAGTCAAATACTTCCATCCTTCCCAGTCATTTTCATCCATTCCATCCTCTATAGAAATAATTGGATAGTTTTCTGAGAGTTCAGCTAAATAATCTGCTTGCTCTTTTGAAGTTCGTACTTTTCCATTTTCACCTTCGAACTTGGTATAATCATAGTTCCCATCTACATAAAATTCGGCCGCAGCACAATCTAAAGCTATCATGATTTCATCACCCAACTTGTAGCCTGCATTTTTAGTAGCTAAAGCAATGGTATCTAAAGCATCTTCAGTCCCGTCTAGCGTGGGTGCAAATCCGCCTTCATCACCTACAGCGGTACTCAAATTCCTATCGTGCAACACTTTTTTAAGATGATGAAATATTTCAGATCCCATTTTCATAGCGTGTGAAAAACTCTTCGCCTTCACTGGCATTACCATAAACTCCTGAAATGCAATTGGGGCATCACTATGAGATCCTCCATTGATAATATTCATCATGGGCACAGGAAGCGTTTTTGCGCTTACTCCACCAACATAACGATATAGATGAATCCCAAGTTCATTTGCAGCGGCTTTGGCAACAGCCAAAGAAACCCCTAAAATAGCATTGGCTCCCAATTTTGATTTATTTGGAGTCCCGTCTAGATCAATCATGACCTTATCAATGGTTTCTTGTTCAAAAACGGAAATACCTAGTAGGGTACCAGCAATTTTGCCATTCACGTTTTCTAAAGCATGCATCACCCCTTTTCCCATATAATCATCTCCTCCATCTCTAAGTTCAACGGCCTCATGTTCTCCTGTAGAAGCACCAGAGGGTACGGCAGCTCTACCTAAAACCCCGTTTTCCGTTATCACATCAACTTCTACTGTAGGGTTTCCTCGAGAATCGAATATTTGTCTTGCGTGTATATCTATAATAATACTCATAATAGTCTAGTTAATTTTATCATGTGAAGATACAAAATGTGTAATGTTTTCTTTTTCTGAAATAGGATAAACCCATGTATTTTAAAGCTAAAACGTTTTCGTTTCAGTGCATAAAAAAAAGCTCAAATTAATGAGCCTTTTCTAAGGTTGCTGTTTTTATATTTTCAATAAATTGATCGAACAAATAGGCTGCATCATGTGGCCCTGGACTTGCTTCAGGATGATATTGTACCGAAAAGACAGGTTTGTCCTTTAAACGAATACCTGCAACCGTATGATCATTTAAGTGAACGTGGGTAATCTCCACGTTAGCATGTGCTTCTGTCTCCTCTCTGTTAATAGCAAAGCCATGGTTTTGAGAGGTGATCTCACCTTTTCCTGTTAGCATATTCTTTATAGGGTGGTTAATCCCTCTATGTCCATTATGCATTTTATAGGTTGAAATCCCATTCGCTAATGCCAGAACTTGATGGCCTAAACAAATTCCAAATAACGGTTTGCCAGTCTTTAAAATTTCTTGAGCAGTAGCAATAGATTTTGTTAACGGCTCTGGATCCCCAGGACCATTACTTAAAAAATATCCATCAGGACTAAAATCAGCCATGTCATCAAAAGAAGCATCAAATGGAAAAACCTTGATAAAGCAATCTCGTTGTGCTAGATTGCGCAAAATATTTCTCTTTATACCAATATCCAAAGCTGCAATTTTATAAGTTGCGTCTGCATTCCCAAAGAAATAAGGCACTTTGGTAGACACTTTACTTGCCAACTCAAGACCTTTCATACTCGGTACTTCCGCCAATTGCTTTTTAAGACTTTCAATGGCATCCACATCTGTAGAAATAACAGCATTCATAGCACCGTTGTCACGAATATAACTTACTAAAGCACGCGTATCGACATCACTTATCGCTAACAAATTGTTATCATCAAGAAAGTCCTCCAATGACTTATCTGCTCGATCACGAGAATAAGGATAACTAAAGTTTCGACAAACAAGACCTGCAATCTTAACACCATTCGACTCTACTTCTTCTGCCGTGGTACCATAATTTCCTATGTGCGCATTGGTAGTTACCATAATCTGCCCAAAGTATGATGGGTCTGTAAAGATCTCCTGATAACCGGTCATCCCAGTATTAAAACAAACCTCCCCAAAGGAAGTCCCTTCTTTTCCACCAACTGCCTTTCCGTGGAAAATGGTTCCATCGGCTAATAAAATCAGTGCTTTTTTACGTGTTTGGTATTTCATAATATTTATTCGTTTGACAAAAATAATCTAATTGTCGCTTTTATTATAATCTTAAAATTACAACTTTTCAACAGCGTTTTATTAAAAACAAAACGTTGGGGTATAAAAAAAGGGATAAACTAAAAAGCTTATCCCTTTGATATTTATAGTAGAAAAACATCTATTCTTCTTCCTTTTTTGCTTGTGGAGCCGGAGCCGGAGCGGCTGATTTTGAACCTCCTCGACGACTACGACGTGTAGACTTCGATTTAGTTGCTTTTCCAGCATTGTAGATTTCATTATAATCTACTAATTCAATCATAGCCATATCAGCATTATCTCCTAGACGATTACCTAACTTGATAATACGTGTATATCCCCCTGGACGATCTCCTACCTTTACGGCAACATCTCTAAATAATTCTGTCACTGCATCTTTTTGACGAAGTCTAGCCATTACAATACGACGATTGTGTGTGGTGTCTTCTTTCGACTTAGTGATCATTGGCTCTACAAATTGTCTAAGCGCTTTAGCTTTTGCAACTGTAGTATTGATTCTCTTGTGCTCAATTAGGGAACAAGCCATATTAGCTAACATTGCTTTTCTATGTGCTGTTTTTCTACCTAAGTGATTTACTTTTTTTCCGTGTCTCATGACATTTTGTTTTAATCATCATCTTGCTACGACCCATTTTGAGGAGCAAATTATGATGGATTAGTCTTTATCTAATTTATATTTTGAAAGATCCATACCGAAATTCAATCCTTTAACGTTCACTAGCTCTTCAAGCTCAGTTAATGACTTCTTACCGAAGTTTCTGAATTTCATTAAATCATTCTTATTGTAGGATACTAAGTCTCCTAATGTATCTACCTCTGCCGCCTTCAAACAGTTCAAAGCACGTACAGAAAGATCCATGTCTACTAACTTCGTCTTTAATAACTGACGCATATGCAATGACTCCTCATCGTATGTCTCAGTTTGCGCTATTTCATCTGCTTCTAAAGTAATTCGTTCATCACTAAATAACATGAAGTGGTGAATTAGTGTCTTAGCTGCTTCAGTTAAAGCATCTTTAGGATGAATAGAACCGTCTGTGATGATTTCGAAAACTAGTTTTTCATAATCTGTTTTCTGCTCAACACGGAAGTTTTCTATGCTATACTTCACATTCTTAATTGGAGTATAAATAGAATCTGTAAAGATAGTTCCTAGAGGAGCGTTCGCTTTCTTGTTCTCTTCAGCAGGAACATATCCACGACCTTTCTCGATAGTAATCTCAAAGTTTAAGTTTACTTTAGGGTCCATATTACAGATTACCAAATCTGGATTCAATACTTGAAATCCAGAGATAAACTTCTGAAAATCCCCAGCTGTTAGCTGCTCTTGACCAGAAACAGAAATAGTTACTGTTTCATTATCTATCTCATCAATTTGCCTCTTGAAACGAGCTTGCTTCAGGTTCAAAATGATTTCGGTTACATCTTCCACTACTCCTGCAATGGTAGAAAACTCATGATCTACCCCTTCGATACGTACCGAAGTAATTGCAAAACCTTCTAAAGAAGAGAGTAAAACTCTTCTTAAAGCGTTACCTACTGTTAATCCATAACCCGGTTCCAAAGGACGAAATTCGAATTTCCCCTCGAAATCAGTTGAGTTAATCATGATAACTTTATCAGGCTTCTGAAAACTAAATACTGCCATATTTTTCTTCGTTTTAATTGTTATTTAGTTGCGCGGTTTATAGGTGTGAAGAATACTAATAAACCCTTTGGCTAAATCCCAATATGATTTATTTATTATTTAGAGTATAATTCGACGATAAACTGCTCGTTTATGTTTTCTGGGATTTGTAAACGCTGAGGAACAGAAACAAAAGTTCCTTGTTTGGTCTCAGAGTTCCACGTAATCCACTCGTATACATGACTTGCGTTTGCCAACGAATTTTGAATTGCTTCAAGAGATTTTGACTTCTCTCTAACTGCTACAACATCCCCAGCTCTTAACTGGTATGATGGAATGTTCACTTTTTCACCGTTAACAGTGATGTGTCTGTGACTCACTAATTGTCTACCCGCACTACGTGATGGAGCAATCCCCATACGGAATACTACGTTATCTAAACGTGACTCACATAATTGAAGCAATACCTCACCCGTAATTCCAGGAGCGGCTGTTGCTTTTTTAAACATATTTCTGAATTGACGTTCTAAAATACCATAGGTGTATTTCGCCTTTTGCTTTTCAGCTAATTGAATTGCATACTCAGATTTTTTTCCACGACGACGGTTCTATCCGAGCTGCCCTGGAGGATAATTTCTTTTTTCGAATGATTTGTCTTCACCGAAAATCGCTTCTCCAAACTTACGAGCGATCTTAGTTTTAGGACCAGTATATCTTGCCATTTTTAAATTAAATTTTGAAGAAGAAACTAAATTAAGGTCTTACGTTAATCCTCTAGCTCCTCTACTCTTCAGATTGATATTTATTATTACAGGGTAAGATGCCCGAAAGCATCTTGATTATTTTCTTATTACAGCCTGCAAAGGTAGTAATAAAATAGAAAAGAATCGCCCTTAAAAGGGCGACTCTCTTTATGTATTATACACGACGTCTTTTTGGAGGACGACATCCATTGTGTGGCATTGGAGTAACGTCGATAATTTCGGTTACTTCAATTCCTGAATTA
>JAHZIZ010000266.1 GCA_022601215.1 Bacteroidota bacterium | reverse complement strand
CTGAGGTAGTTTCTTGAGTGGTGTCTTCGGTTGGAGCTTCTTCTTTTACTTCTTCCGGTGAATCTTCGGCTGAAGCTTCCTCTTTGGTTTCTTGAGGAGCCTCTTTAGCAGTTTCTTTCTTTTCAGTTTCGGGAGTAGTTTGTTCTGCGGAAGGATCCGTTGTTTCTTTCTCGTTTTGCAATTCTTTGTCAGACATCTGTTTCAATGTTAAGGTTCATACAATAGGAAGGGGAAAGATACTAACAACCGTCCACATAGCAAAGGCGGAGCGCCCTTTTTAAGTCAAAACCGTGTCTTATTATGATTTCCAGATGCTCCAAGCTTTTTCCGCTTGGTATTCCAGCATTTTAAGTCCATTGGTTACTTTAGCTCCCTTAGCAAAACCTCGTTTGAGAAATTCAGTCTCAGTTGGATTGTAGATCAAGTCGAAAAGGAGATGCTTATCGGTAATTTCATGATAGGGAATATCTGGACAACTTTCAATATTGGGATATGTGCCAAGTGGGGTGCAATTGATTATGAGATAATGGGAATTTATAATTTCAGGAGTGAGTTCACTGTACGTAATTCTATTTTCAAAAGGTGTTCTAGACACTATTTTATATTCAAATTCCATGGCGTCTAAAACATATTTAATGGCTTTAGAAGCGCCTCCAGTTCCTAGAATGAGTGCGGTTTTTTCTTCTAATGGCAAAAAATTTGCGATGGCCTTAGCGAAGCCATAGTGATCGGTATTGTAGCCAACTAAACGTCCACTTTTTAGTTTTTTGATAGTATTTACCGCACCAATTTTCTCGGCTTCTTTGTCCATCCTATCTAGGATAGGTATCACAGATTCTTTATAGGGAATCGTTACATTTAGCCCTTTAATCTCAGGAGAACGTTCAATTAATTCTTTGAGATGGTGAATACATTCAAGATCAAAGTTTTCGTAGCTATCTTTTCTCTTTTCATTTGTAAACTTTGCAGTAAAGTAAGTTCTTGAAAAAGAATAGTCGATATTTTTGCCTACGAGTCCATATTTAGCCATGCTTTGGGAACGTCTTAAATTTTTGATACCAGTCTAAACTGAGTACAATGATTACGCCTACAATGATAAATAAAATTGCTAAGAAAGTTTCGAACGAAAATTCTGATGGGAAAAATCTTTCATAACCAATAATAATTTCTTGACCATTTGCGTCCCGTGCAATATTTTTTAATTCATCAAGTTCGAATTCTTTGTTTTTCCATGGCCATACTACCCCTAGTGAGCCCGCAATAAACCCAATGATCACAGCGAAAGTTGCTTTTTTATACCGCTTCAATAAATAACCTAAAAAATGGGAAAGAGAGACAAGGCCTGTAATAGAGCCAAAGGAGAATATCGCTAAAACTTTGAGCAATCGTATACGTTCCGCATTCGAAGTAAAACCGAAATCACCGCTTAGAAGATCCGCAAAAGTATCATATAAAGCATTTACGGCATCCACTAAAAGCAATACGTAGTTTCCTAGGAGTATTAGAATAAAAGAACCTGAGAGTCCAGGTAAGGTCATGCCGCTTACACCTATTATTCCGCAGAAAAAAACGAAAAGTAAATGATCATTTTGCTTTGCAGGTTCAAGAAAACTGATGCTTACTCCAACGATAATTCCAAGGATTAAATAGGCTACATATTTTCTATTCCAGTTACCAAAATCTTTAGCTACATAATAAATTGAACCTAAGATCATCCCAAAAAAGGTGCTCCAAACATAAAGTTCATAATGGATGAGAAAATAATCAAGTAGCTTCGAGATGCTAAAGTAACTAATGACCATTCCGAGCATAAGCAAACTGAGAAAACGCCCATTTATGTATTTCCAAAAGCTTTTAAACCGACCATTAATAAAAAGTTTGAAGGCTTTGCCGTTTACTTTCTGTAACGAATAGATGAATTCTTCATAGAAACCTGCTACAAAGGCTACCATTCCACCTGATACTCCAGGAACCTTATTAGCGGCTCCCATTGCCAATCCTTTTAGAACCAGCCAAATTTTATCGCTAAAGGTTCTGGTGGGATTCATTTAATCGGCTTTTTTTAGATTGGCGATACGCTCTAATAGAAAAATTGTTAGGAAGCCAATAATTAAAAAAGTTATTGCCAAGGCAATTTTCGGATCTTCTAAATAAGAACTAGGAAGAATGCTTTTCTCTAAAAAAGGAACTTCCTCTCCGTTGTGGTTTAGTCTTGTTTGAATGACTTCTTTCCAAGGCCAGATCTTATTTAGCGCTCCAATCATAAAACCTGTTAAAATCGCAAGTGTTGTATTTTTATGGTATTGGAACATCCAATTAAGAGCTCTAGAGAAAATTTTGAGTCCTACGATAGCGCCAAGAGCAAAGACAATCATTTTTATAAAAGCTCCTGAAAACAATTCCCAATTAAGGGAAGTGGTTCCTTCGATAAATTGAGTGATCGTTCCTATAACACTTTCGTATGCGCCGAGCAACAACAGAATAAAAGCTCCTGAAATACCAGGTAATATCATGGCTATGATAGCGATACACCCGGCAAAAAATAAAAACCAAATACTATCTGGAGAACCTATTGGTTCGGCGATGGTAATTAGGTACGATAATAGGGCTGCCACTACAATGGATATGATAGTTTTTGGGTTCCAATGCGTAATTTGTTTGCCAATAAATAAGATGCTAGCAATGATTAAACCAAAGAAAAATGACCAGACAAGAATAGGGTGCGTTGCTAACAACCATGTGATCAACTTTGCCAACGATAAAATACTAATAAAGACACCGCCGAAAAGGGCTAAAAGAAAACTCAGGTTATAATGCGTCCAACTCTTTGAAAACCCCTCGCTTTTCCAAAGGGAAAAGAAACCTAAATCAAGTTGATGAATGGTACTTATAAGTTCTTCGTAAATTCCAGAAATAAAAGCGATGGTCCCGCCTGATACCCCGGGAACAACATCCGCGGCTCCCATGGCCATTCCTTTAAGTGAAACTGCGAGTAGCTGAATGAAATTACGGGAAGGCATAGATGGTTATTAGGGTTTACTGCTACCTCAAAAGTAAGGAAAATACGTTAGTCTCTCTTACGATTATTAATTAATTGCTGTACCCTTTGTTTTCTGTAAACCTTAGGGAATAACTCCTCAATAATCAAGGTGAACTCAACATCTAGATCTAGAGCATTTTTTAAATGAAACTCGGCTTTATTGTCCTCAAGTAATTTATAGTGTAAGCCTGCTAGTCTATATTCTATTTCTGGGTTCTCCGGATAAAATTCGGTCGCTTGCAGTAAATTGTTAATGGCGGCATCATATTCACCTAATTCAATCAGAATGTCACATCGTGATAGCCAAGTTTCTATTTCGTAGTTTCCTAGTTCTAAGGTTCTTCTGTATCCATGTTCGGCTTCTTCAAAAAGTTGAAGTCGTTTGTTGATTTTGGCATAACGTTTCCAATACAATACATTCTCTGTATCAATATTGATAGCTTTTTCTATATAATAGAGTGCTTTCTTGTAGTTCTTTTGTTTAAGATAGAAATCGGTAATAGCGATCCATCCTTTGTCTAAAAGACCGTCTTCTTCGACACACTTATGATAAAACTGAAGCGCAAGATCATAGTTTTTTAATTTCTCATAGCATTTGCCTATCCGCAACAACGCAAATGATGTGGGGTCATCGAGCCCTAATGTAACTGTATAGCTTTCTATAGCTTGCTCGTACTCGTTTAGTTTTTCAAGGACTTTTCCTTTTTCAAGATAAGCACCAATAAAGCGATCATCACTAATGATAGCAAAATCGAAAGCAGCTAATGACTTTTCATATTCTTTAAGATCGCTATAAAGTTTTCCAACCTGATGCCAGGCCACTTCACAATATGGATTCTTGTTAAGGAAATCGTTTAAATAATCAATAGCAGCAGCTTCTTGATCTAAATATTCAAAACAGTATATAATGTTGTATAGTGCAGAGTAATCATTTTCATCTGCTTCAACGCATTTCATGAAGTTTAACTTCGCATTTTCGAAATCTTCAAGGAAGAGATATTCCATTCCAATAAGTGACAAAACATCACTCGGGTCTGCCG
>JAHZIZ010000265.1 GCA_022601215.1 Bacteroidota bacterium | reverse complement strand
CCTTATAAAGATAGCTGGGCTGTGCGGCGTGAAGGGAATAAGCAAATTACGTCGAAACATAGAAAGCAAGCAACCGCAATAAGAAGGGCAAAGAGTATTGCTAAAAAACGGAAAGCAGATGTCATTATTCATAGGCAGGACGGGACCATTCGAGACCGAATTAGTTATGATTAAAAAACCAATCGGGTAGCATTAAATGCTACCCGATCGGTTAATTTTTGAATAATGAAGGTGTAACAACCTTGTTTAGTGCATTGCATAAATCTGAACGTCACCAATATTAATTCCTTTTTTAATAATAGGAGACCCTTTATAACCAATCACAGCTTCCCCAAAGGCAGTCACCTTTATTTTATCGGAAGCATTTAATACAAACTCGGCTTCGCCATATGCCGTTACTGTCGTTTCTTTATTCGATATCTCCTCCATGTCTACCTTACTCTCTCCATAGGCAACAATTTTTTGTTTTGTAATGGTTCCTGCCTTCATCTTCAATATACTCTCTCCATAAATTGTTGTGTGCATTTCATCGAGCTTAACTTCAGAAAAAGAAATACGGGATTCTCCATAAATTTTCAATCGTAGTTTTTCTTGATCGAATCTACTCTGAAAAGAAATACGCTCTTCCCCTCTCAACGATGCTTCATTAATGCTCACATAAGTAATGGTTACAGTTGCCTGCGTACCCTTATACAAAGGTCTTTTTATTTTATGACCGTTCACATATTCTTTCTTATTCTTTGGAATGTTCTTAGTTCCTTCGAGATATACTCGTAGCGTCTTTCCCGCTACTTCGATGTTTAATTTATCATCCGCTACTTGAGAATTTTCAACAAGGATCGACTCAGTTATTCCTTCTACAAATGTTACTTCAATGTGAGGACTGATAATCACTTTATTGAACGACTCAACATTGACGGTTCGCTGTGCTAACATTGTTCCCGCAACTAAAAAAATAAAGGCAACGCTTTAAAGAAATTGTTTTTTCATAATAGATATTTTGACTGTTGATATTAGAAGGTTTTTTCCACCTTACTATATAGATTAACAAAAAACTGAATTGTGACAGTTTCTTTTATTTTTCTTGAAATTTGGTACGACCAAACATAAATAATATCATAAAATAACAAAACAGGAACTACCCCTGACATCCTCTGTCACATCCCTCAATAAATTTGCAGATGTATTAATTAAAAAAAACAACAGTATCATGACAAATGCAATTAACTGGTTTGAAATCCCAGTATCCAATTACGAACGAGCAAAGAAGTTTTATTCTGCGGTATTAGGTAAGGAAATTATTGACCACCACATGGAAGATAAGAATATGAAGTATGGAGTCTTTCCGTATGACATGGAAAGTAACAAAGTAGGTGGGGCTTTGCTCCAAATGGATGGAATGAATCCCTCTTCAGACGGAGCTACTGTCTATCTTAATGGAGGTGAAGATTTAAACCTTCCGCTCTCCAAGGTTGAAGCAGCAGGAGGAAAAGTACTGATGCCAAAAACGGATATTCAAGAAAACGGTTTTATAGCGCAGTTTACAGATACCGAAGGGAACAGAGTAGCATTTCACTCTATGGGATAAACTAATTATAACGATAGCGAATCCAGTATTGGGTTCGCTATCTTTGTTTTATGTCACAATTATCAAGACTTATATCACTACTTACTTTGTTAAAATCTAAGCGATTACTAACTGCTACTGAGTTAGCGGATAAGTACAACGTGAGTATCCGAACCATCTACAGAGATATTAAAAAATTAGAAGATGCCGGTATTCCTGTGTATTCCATTGAAGGGAAAGGATATAGTGTGGTTGATAATTACACGGTAGCACCAGTCCAGTTTACTGAAAAGCAAGCGAATGCCTTAATTACAGCACAGCACATAATCAATCAATCCAATGATATTTCCTTTGTCAATGACTTCAACGACGCATTAACAAAGATCAAGTCGGTTTTTAAAACGTCGATACAGGAAAAAAGCGAATTATTAGATAATAATCTCTATGTTTTTAATTGGCCACATGATGAAATTTCTAGTGAGGCCTTATCCGAAATTCAATTGGCCATTACCAACTTCAACTATGTAGAAATTAGTTATATAAAAGTCAATGAAGATACTATGTCTTTCAGAAAAATAGAACCCTGTGCCTTATACTCATCAAATAATAAATGGATTCTTATCGCTTGGTGTCATTTACGTGATTCATTTAGAGCATTTCGTATTGATCGAATTCAACAATTTAAAATCTTACCTGAGAAATTTGTGGATAGAGCGTTTAGTATTCAAGATTATTTTTCTTCATTCAAAAATTGATTTAATTTAAAAGGTGGCCTCATCGACAATTATGTTGAAATTTTGAAAACTAATCTATTGACCCAATTCTCGATCCTTCGTTCGTGATGCGCAAAACCAGTTTTCTAGTCGTTATATTTGTATGCATGTCAACAATAGCTATCTCCCATTCATGATTGGCAATCGTCCCATCAGACTCACCGCCAATAGCCTGAAAGTCTGAATAAGTAATAACATTGCTTCTATAAACGTCAGACTCCTCACCCGGAACTCCTTCCCATTTTCGCTGATACTTATATGGATCTCCCGAATTTGAAGTGAATAAATACCCTGCTGCGGTTGTCTCTCCACCTAAAGAAATAATCCCATTTGGGTAAGTCCAGGTCATTTCCTTTAAGCCACCTTCATCAGTAAAGGTAAATATCACCCT
>JAHZIZ010000031.1 GCA_022601215.1 Bacteroidota bacterium | reverse complement strand
TTGGTCTTTTGGGAGTTTAGGCAATCAATCTTGGGGCGGTATTCTTATCTTAAGTAGTTGCACCCTGCTAGGTATAGCTACCAGTTTTTTACTGAGCAAATCCTTAAACGCGCTTCTTTTAGGAGAAAATTATGCCAAGAGTATGGGAGTAAGTATTAGGAGAACCACTTTTTTTATTATTCTTGCTACGAGTTTACTTGCAGGAAGCATCACTGCATTCGCGGGGCCAATAGCCTTTGTCGGGCTCGCGGTACCCCATATTACTAGACAATGGATTACAACGGCAAATCATCGTATTTTAATTCCTGCGGTTCTATTATTTGGAAGTAGTATTATGCTGATATGCGACAGCATTGCTCAACTGCCTTTTTCTGAGTATACATTGCCAATTAATGCTATCACTTCCTTAGTAGGAGCTCCAGTCGTCATTTGGTTATTGGTGAGAAAACGCAAATTACTATTCTAATGAGTATAGGAACTAGCCATATCGTTTTCAGCGCCGAAAATCTTTCTGTGGGTTATTCCTCCAAACGGAGGACCACAGTCGTTGCTAAAGACATTGATTTTCAGTTTTTAGAAGGAGAACTTGTGTCCCTAGTAGGAGCTAACGGAATTGGCAAATCAACACTGCTTCGCACCTTGAGTGGCATGCAAAAACCACTAAATGGCACTATTGTTATTCAGAACAAAGAGATCACTAAATATCATTCATTGGAGTTGGCAACACAACTAAGTGTTGTGCTTACAGAGGCCATGGCGTCTAAAAACCTTACAGTACTAGAATTTGTTTCTCTAGGAAGGCAACCGCATACCAATTGGATGGGAAATCTGAGTGACACAGACTTACAAAAAATAGACTGGGCGCTCTCTCATACGGACACCGCTTCACTACAAGACAAACCGTGTTTCGAATTAAGTGACGGTCAATTACAACGTGTAGCGATAGCAAGAGCCCTAGCGCAGGATACACCCATTATAATTTTGGATGAACCTACCACTCATCTCGATATATACCATAGAGCCTATATTCTAAAATTGCTTAAAAGATTGGCGACAGAAACAAAGAAGACTATTCTTTTTGCTACCCATGAAATAGATCTTGCCATTCAGCTTACCCATAAAATGATGATCATGACTGAGGAAAAAGTAGTGGTAGCTTCTCCCCAAGAATTAATACAAGCAGGCCATTTTGAAACGTTATTCCCTAAAGATTCTATCTTTTTCGATACCCAAACGGGTCGTTTTACTATAAAGGATTAATTATCTTTACTGAAAATATTTAATTCATGAGCGAGCCTTTCATTGTATTTCTTATTGGTGCTATTTCTGCATTGGCAGGTGCCTATGTGGGTAATCTTATTGCACGTCTAAAACACAAAACAGAGAGTGGAAAATTAGAAGAACGTGTGATACAGCTAAAAGATCAGGAGGAAAAATTGAACGAACGTTTTGAAAGTGCACTCCATGAGCGAGATGAAATTAGACGAGAAAAAGAATTTCTCAATGGGGAATTAGTGAAACGAAATGCCCAGAACGATAATTTAGAGCTAAAACTAAAAGAGCAACAAGGCGAGTTGGAAAAAGTACAGGAAAAATTCACAAAAGAGTTTGAAAACCTCGCTAATAAGATCCTTGAGACCAAGTCGGAAAAATTCACCAAGCAAAACAAAGAAAATTTGGATGGAATTTTAAAACCCTTACAGGAGAAGATAGACAAGTTTGAAAAAAAGGTAGAAGAAACCCATAAAGAAAGCATTGATCGTCATGCCATGCTGCGTCAGCAAATCATTGGTTTAAAGGAGCTCAATGAACAAATGAGCAAGGAGGCGACCAACCTAACGAAAGCCCTAAAAGGTGACAGCAAGCTACAGGGAAACTGGGGTGAATTGGTGTTAGAACGTGTATTAGAGAAAAGTGGTCTCGAGAAAGATCGAGAGTACTTTATTCAAAGTAGTTTTACCAATGAAGAGGGAAGAAGAGTTCTACCCGATGTGGTGTTACATCTTCCAGACGATAAAAAGATGATCATTGACTCAAAAGTATCCCTAACCGCTTACGAACGCTATGTAAATGAAGACGACGAGGATCAAAAGGAGCGAGAACTAAAAGAGCATGTAGGGTCTTTAAAAAAACATATTGAACAACTAAGCGACAAAAACTATCAAGATATTTACAAAATTGAGAGTCCAGATTTTGTTTTACTGTTTGTACCTATTGAACCGGCCTTCGCTGTAGCCTTAAAACAGGATAACCATTTATACAATTGGGCCTTCGAAAAAAATATTGTCATTGTAACACCTACCACCTTGTTGGCTACGTTGCGCACCATTGACAGTATGTGGAATAATGAGAAACAGCAACAAAATGCCTTAGAAATTGCTACTCAAGCTGGTCGTTTATACGATCAATTTGTAAACCTAACGGATGACCTTATTAAGGTTGGAAATCAATTGAAAACGGTTCAAGGTAGCTATGACGGAACAATGAAAAAACTTACGGGGCAAGGAAACCTCATCAAAAAGGTAGAAAGCATTAAAAAACTTGGAATTAAGCAGAAGAAACATATCAATGAAAAGCTGCTGAAACGAGCAGATGAAGAAGACATTGAATAAAAAAAGCCGCTTATGAAGCGGCTTTTTTTATAAGTACTGTTACATTACTGTTTAATAAACTTCTGCGAAGAGCTTTGTCCTTGCGAAGTTACTTCAATGAGATAGGTCCCTGTAGTTAAGGCAGAAACATCAATTGTTTTTTCTGAAGTACTAACGGTTCCTTGTCCTACTTTAGCTCCTAAAAGGTTATAAATAATATAAGTGTCTATGTGTATCTCTGCCCGCAGATGTAGTTCATTCTGGACGGGGTTTGGAGAGGTCTTAAAACTATTAATCAGCGCATCATTAATACCAAAAGATCCTATGGCTGTAATATTATCCAAATGTAAAGTAGCTTCTATAGATTCTCCTATATAACTGGGATCGGTACTATGAAGGATACGAACGTCTACGACATCTTGCAACACTTCCTCCACTGTATTACTCCCACTTACAATAGTAAAATCGGAGGGAAGTAAGCTAATGGTATAGCCAGACCAAGAACTCTGCCCTGGTATCGTTACTGGAATAGTTGAAGATATAGCGGTGTCATCACTTCCTCCTTCCATTGCCACACGAAGGAGCAAATCATCATTGGTTGGTACTTTCGCATCAAAATCGAGCGCCACAACAACGGCATTCGAATAATCTCCCAGCCATTCAGGATTGCCATTAAAAATAATCATTCTACTTCCTGGGCCAGCTCCTCCTCCGCTTATCTCCTCCAGAAAACCATCTCCTGCACCTCCTGGCCCGCCATCTGGCACATTCGTGGGTGGGTTAGGTGAACTACCACCATTAGACCAACCTTGAGTTGTTCCGTCTTCAAAATCATTTAAAAATCCTGCTTCAATCTGGGCGTTTGAAACAGCACAAACGGAAAGGGCGATTACTAGAGAGAATATTTTTTTCATGGGTTTCTTCTTTATGTAGGTGAAAATCGAAGTTACAAAAAAAACCAACTCCAACGGTCAGTCGCAGAGTTGGCTTTCACTAACTAACTTAAAAAGTAAACTGTTTATTCCTTAATTAATTTGATGGTTGCCTGTAAATCGTCCGAGGTAACT
>JAHZIZ010000264.1 GCA_022601215.1 Bacteroidota bacterium | reverse complement strand
GTCAAGGTCAAGGTCAAGGTGAAGGGGATAGTGGTGAATCTGGAGGACAACAAGGTAAAGAAGGAGATAATGGAGACAACAAGGGAGGAGAATCTGGAAATGAAAGTGATGGTGAAGGAGGGGATGGTAAGGGAAATGGAAAAGGAACTAAGGATGGAGAGAGTGGTGAAGGATACAGTGAAGATTTAAATGGTGAGTTATTCGAAATATATAAACAACAACAACAGTTGAGAAATGAATTAAAAGATCGTTTAAGTAAAGAAGGTTTAAAAGGTGACGGAGGAAAATTAATTAAGGAAATGGAGGGGGTCGAACAACAGTTGTTAGATAAGGGGTTTAATCAACGAACCTTAGAAAGAATGCTCAATTTACAATATGAGTTGTTAAAATTAGATGAAGCTGATTTCAAACAAGGACAGGACACCAAAAGAGAAGCTAGAACAAATAGACAGAATTATAGCAATACTCTTAGAAGTACACCAGAGGAAATAAAGAAATACTTTAACACTACTGAGATTCTCAATCGAGATGCATTACCTTTGCGGCAGAAATACAAAACTGAAGTAAAAAAATATTTTGAACGAAACAATGATTGAATTTTTTTCAGAGACTAAATTTGAATTAGAAAACTCAAAGCAGGTCTCCACGTGGATTAAAGATGTGATCCTTAAGGAAAAATTTGTTTTAGGTGAGATTACGTATATTTTTTGTGATGATGAATATTTACATAAAATTAATCTTCAGTTTTTAAATCATGATACGTTTACTGACATTATTAGTTTTGATAACACTCTTGGAAATGAAGTGCATGGAGAAATATATATATCGGTGGAACGTGTTAAGGATAATGCGTTACAATACGAGGTAACATTTGAAGAGGAATTAAATCGAGTAATGATTCATGGAGTATTACATTTTTGCGGGTATACAGATAAGAGTGAAGAGGAGTCATTAGTAATGAGATTAAAGGAAGATGAATGCTTATTGCTTTTAAAGGACTGAAAATGAGGTGGTTGAGATGGATATATTAATAATGTTTTGTTTATTCTAATATTGTTCCACGTGGAACATTAAAAGTTATGTTTGATAAGGAATATGATGTAATTGTTGTGGGTGGTGGACACGCAGGGTCAGAAGCTGCTGCTGCTGCCGCCAATATGGGTTCTTCTACCTTACTCATAACAATGAACCTACAGAACATTGCACAAATGTCTTGCAATCCTGCCATGGGTGGAATAGCTAAAGGCCAAATTGTCCGAGAAATTGATGCCATGGGTGGTTATAGCGGAATTGTTTCTGATAAAACCGCTATACAATTTAAGATGCTAAATAAATCTAAGGGTCCTGCTATGTGGAGTCCAAGGGTACAAAGTGATCGAATGCGTTTTGCTGAAACTTGGAGATTAATGTTAGAAGGAACACCAAATTTGGACTTCTATCAGGAAATGGTTGCAGGTATTGTTGTAAAAAATGGAAGGATTATTGGAGTGAAAACTTCGCTTGGATTAACAGTAAAAGGAAAGTCCGTAGTACTAACTAATGGAACTTTTCTTAATGGACTTATTCATATTGGAGATAAACAATTTGGTGGGGGTAGAGCAGGTGAAAGAGCTGCAACAGGAATCACTAAGGAGTTGGTTGATTTAGGTTTTGTGAGTGGTAGAATGAAGACAGGTACACCGCCTAGAGTTGATGGGCGATCCTTAGATTTTACGAAAATGATTGTGCAACCTGGGGATGAGAATCCTCAAAAGTTTTCCTTCTCAAAAGAGACTAGTGCATTGGTAAGGCAAAGGGCTTGTCATATGTCGTATACGAGTAATTTAGTACATGAATTATTAAAGGAAGGATTTGATCGATCTCCAATGTTTAATGGTTCAATAAAAAGTATTGGCCCTAGATATTGCCCTTCAATAGAGGATAAGATTAATCGTTTTGCAGACAAAGAAAGACATCAACTATTTGTTGAACCAGAAGGTTGGGATACTGTTGAATACTATATAAATGGGTTTTCTACTTCGTTACCGGAAGATGTTCAGTTTAAGGCATTGAGAGAATGTGCTGGTTTTGAAAATGTAAAATTTTTTAGACCTGGTTATGCAATTGAATATGATTACTTCCCACCTACACAGTTAAAGCATACGTTAGAAACAAAGTTAGTTTCGGGCTTGTTTTTTGCAGGACAAATTAATGGAACAACTGGATATGAAGAAGCGGCTTCTCAAGGGATGATGGCAGGAATTAATGCACACCTAAAAGTAAAAGAGTTGGATCCTTTTATCCTAAAAAGAGACGAAGCCTATATCGGTGTTTTAATTGATGATCTTATTACTAAAGGAACGGAAGAACCCTATAGAATGTTTACATCGAGGGCAGAGTATCGAACTCTGTTACGTCAAGATAATGCGGATTTTAGACTTACACCACGTTCTTTTGAAATAGGACTAGCCTCTGAAAATAGGTTGAAAACTATGGAAAAGAAAAAGGAAGAAAGCGATGCTTTTGTTAAATTTTTTAAGGAGACTAGTGTTGCTCCTGAAGAAATTAATCCAATTTTGGAATCCAAAAACTCGGCATTAGTTAAGCAAAGCGATAAGATGTTTAAAGTGTTTTCTAGACCGAACATTACCATGGATGATATGAAAAAAGTGGAGAGTGTAGCAGCTTTCGCTGAGCATAGAAAATTAGATGTGGAGGTATTAGAGCAGACTGAAATTCAAATTAAGTATGCTGGATATATTAAGAAAGAAAAGAATAATGCTGATAAGCTAAACCGATTAGAGAACCTGAAAATTCCAGAAAACTTTGATTATACAAAACTAAAGTCTTTGTCTTATGAGGCAAGAGAAAAATTAATAGCAATTAGACCTGTTACTATTTCTCAGGCGTCCAGAATTAGTGGCGTTTCCCCAAATGATATTTCTGTCATGTTGGTTTACATGGGGCGATAATATTTTAATGTTCCACGTGGAACACTGTAATATTTTATATTGATGCAAGAAGAGCACGCTTTTAAGGTTAAGGACTTCCTCGTCTCTGGCGAGGATTTTTCTTTACGTCGAAATACTACTTATGGCTATCTTGAAA
The DNA here is from genome assembly GCA_022601215.1 of Bacteroidota bacterium. GTDB lineage: Bacteria > Bacteroidota > Bacteroidia > Flavobacteriales > Flavobacteriaceae > Aureisphaera. The sequence continues at coordinate 631 of JAHZIZ010000264.1, read as the reverse complement.
CACATCCGCAGCCCAGGATGGATGAATTATCTGGATACTATGAGAGTGAAGAATACATTTCTCACACGGACTCGAAAAAAGGGGTCATGTCTTTTTTATATCAAACAATAAAGAACTATTCTCTCAAAAGGAAGTTGCGATTAATAAATAGATGGAATGATGGTCCAGGATCTATTTTGGATGTTGGAGCGGGTACAGGAGAATTTTTAAAAGTAGCGCAAGAGGGTAATTGGAAAGTGTCTGGAGTGGAGGTGAACAAAAAAGCAATTGTCCTAGCACAGAAAAAAGGTGTGGCGTTGTCGCAAAACTTAGATGATGTTCTAGATCAAAGATTTGATGTTATCACGTTGTGGCATGTTTTGGAACATTTACCCAATTTGGAAAGTCAGATAGAAAAATTACACTCACTTTTAAATGATACGGGAGTTCTAATTATTGCTGTACCAAATTTCAAGTCATATGACGCAAAGTATTATAAGGAGTTTTGGGCGGCATTTGATGTCCCTAGACATTTATGGCATTTTTCGGAGCAGTCGATGAAGAAATTATTAAGTAGAAGATTTGTTTTGCGCAAGACATTGCCTATGATTTTTGATGCATTCTATGTAAGTCTATTGTCAGAAAAATATCG
>JAHZIZ010000263.1 GCA_022601215.1 Bacteroidota bacterium | reverse complement strand
TGGCATTGGGTGTGGGCCAAGTAAACGTTAAAATTCTTAGCCGAAAGTTCTTCCTTTTCATCAAAATCTGAGGTTGAAGAGGACATAGAATGAATGAGATAATAAGCGACATCTATATCTTTTGGTAGGCACTCACGTTCAGGTGTGTTTAAAAAATCAATTTCTATAATTTCAATGGCATCTCTAACCGATTTGCTAACTGACAGTCGCCCAGCGTTTCGAACTGCACACACAACTTGGTGACCTTCTTCTAATAGCATGGGGAGTAATCGCATGCCGATATAACCATTTGCACCTGTGAGAAGAATTTTCAACCTTTTTCTTTTAAAGATACGAATTTGTGTACTTTTATGCTATGAAGATACTCCGATTTGTTTTACTTCTTACAGGATTAGCATTAGTGATATGGGGGGTGTCCGATTATTTCAGTGAAGTCCCAGAAACTGTTGCTCAGGGCCTGCCGAAACTGCTTTTAGGCGCTATGGGTTTTCTGGCTGCTCTTCTATCAAAATCTAGACGCTAAGCGAGAGCGTTTTAAAAACATTCATGATAGCCATGGTGATATATTCTACACCAATTGCGATTACAATAAAACCTACAATTCGAGAGATTGCGTTAATACCTGAACCTCCTAAAAATTTGGAGATTAAGTGAGCGCTCCGTAAGATAATAAAGACTAAAATTCCAATGGTAAAAATGGCTATTACAATGGTGATAATATCTGAAACTGACGAAAATTCTTGTTGAAATGTGATTAACAAGGAAATAGATCCTGGTCCAGCCAGCATGGGAATGGCAAGGGGAGTTAAGGAAAACTTCTCGCGATCTTTTAAATCCGCTTTCACCTTTTTATTTTTCATTCCTTTATGTTTACTAAAGTTTCCTGTGAGCAGTGCAAATCCTGAAGTCACTATAATCATCCCACCAGCAATGCGAAGGGCATTTAAACTTATACCAAAAAACTTTAGTAAATAACTTCCTGCAAAAAAGGAAATCAAAAGAATAACGGTAACATTTATGCCTGTAAGTAATGAAGTTTTGTTTCGTTCAGATTTAGTTTCTTCCGAAGTTAACCCTACAAATACAGGGACGGTACCTAACGGATTAATAACAGAAAATAAGGCTGCAAATACATATAAAAATACGTCCATAGTTTTTCTACAAAGGACGTGTGTAAGATAGTTTTGAAGTTTACGGAATCTTTAAGAATGGGTTGCGCTAATGCTAAATTTATGCGTCTTCAATGCTGTTAGAGACTTGTTGGTTTTTTGCTAGAATCAGCTTCTTCATAAATGAGTGGATTGGCCTATCATAGGTGCATGGAGAAATTTTCACAAAGCCTGTATCCGAATAGATTGAATACACCTCACGCTCTGCTTTATAAATAACTAATTTGTAAAAAGGAATTACGAAGGCATAGGATTCTAATCGAGAACGAAATCCTATAAGGATTCCATTTGGGCGCATTTCAATATTGGTAAAGTGCGTTCTATTATCTACGGTAAGCAATGCATTTATTTCTGGGCTGGATCCTACAACGACCATCTTTGGAGACCCAATCCCTCCTTTTTTGAGACGTTGAAAAAAAGAATACGGCTTTCCTACTAATGTGTTAATCTCACGTATAGTTTCGGGATTGTTATATGATACATTTCGAAGCATTTTATTCTTTAAAATGAAACATCTCTTTGGAGTTTATTTGAGTCGGTCAAAAATATAGCCTCCTTTTTCGGCACCCCAGACCTGTTTGCCTTCTGCATCAAAACCTTGATCCCAGGATTCGATCTTATTTGCCGTGATTTCTACAATGGAAGTTGCGTAGCTTGCGCCTCTTAGCGTACTTTTACAGGCATTTTCATGAGTGGCTCCTTGGTAATAATTATCCTCATTTCGTTTCATAAGAACGGCGCACCCGTCTCGAGCGACCAAATCCGAAGCCGAGATACTATCAAAGGCTTGTGGTGTTCTCCATTTGCCAATCCATAAAGAGTCATTAGGAAGGGTGTAAACTGCAGAAGAAATAACACTATCATTAAGTTGTTTTAGCTCATAAACTCGTTGGCGATAAGGTTTGTTCTGCATCTCGTTTATAGCTTGCTCGACATAAAGATAAAAACCATCTCCCGGCCAAATAGGATACATGTGTAAGGAGATATTGTAGTAGGTAGAATCTGCTTCGGCCTGTTTTTCAGAATTAAAAGAACCATGCATCATGGCAAAAAGCTCCTCGATATCGGCACCTTTGGACTCGAGGATGTCTTCAGTTTTGGTATCCTTGTTTTTACAAGATCCGAAGGCTATCAACAATGCAAGTAAGAGTGTTTTTTTCATAAAAGAGTATTTATCGTTAGCTAGTTTAGAAGCAAAAGGTATGAAATAAAAATTTTATCTTTGTCGCAGAACTCCATAGCCCTGGCGAAGGAGTTTTATTTATTTATCTATCAAACAAAACAAACATAGTGTTACAGGATATTCTTTCAGAAAAAATTAAGCAAGCCGTTCAATCGCTGTACAATGCGACCTTAGAAACAGTAGAATTTCAAGCAACTCGTAAGGATTTTGAAGGAGATATTACCATTGTGGTTTTTCCTATGCTTCGAGTAGTGAAAGGTAATCCTGTGCAAATTGGAGAGGCTATTGGAAGTCACTTGGTTGAGCACGTAGCTGAAGTATCCAAATTTAATGTAGTAAAGGGATTTTTAAATGTAGTGCTTAGTGACGCCTACTTTCTCAATTTCTTTAATCAAGTAAACGATTTTTCTTCCTTCGGGATTACCCCTCAAGGAACGGATGCTATGATGGTCGAATACTCTTCTCCAAATACAAATAAACCTTTGCATTTAGGACATATTCGAAATGTGCTGTTAGGGTATAGTGTTGCCGAAATTTTAAAGGCGGCAGGGAAGAAGGTGTATAAAACTCAAATTATCAATGATAGAGGGATTCATATTTGTAAGAGTATGTTAGCGTGGCAACGTTATGGTAATTCAGAAACTCCTGAAAGCAGTGGATTAAAAGGAGATAAGTTAGTTGGGAAATACTATGTAAAATTCGACAAAGTTTATAAAGAAGAAATTGCGCAGTTACTGGCACAAGGGAAGTCGGAAGAAGAAGCAAAATCTCAAGCGCCAATTTTATTGGAGGCGCAAGAAATGCTTCGTCTATGGGAAGCGGGAGATAACGATGTGGTGGCATTATGGAAAGAGATGAACGGATGGGTGTATGCCGGTTTTGAACAAACTTATAAAACCATTGGTGTAGATTTTGACAGTTATTATTACGAAAGTAATACCTACTTACTAGGAAAAGATAATATTATGGAAGGCCTTGAAAAAGGCGTATTCTATAAAAAAGAAGATGGATCCGTTTGGTGTGATCTTACCGAGGACGGTTTGGATGAGAAGATCGTGCTTCGAAGTGATGGAACGGCGGTATATATGACTCAGGATATAGGTACGGCCATTCAAAGGGTAAAGGATCAGTCTGACATTAATGGAATTATCTATACGGTGGGGAATGAACAGGATTATCACTTTAGAGTACTGTTTTTAATCCTTAAGAAATTAGGATTTACCTGGGCAGAAAATTTATATCATCTTAGCTATGGAATGGTAGATTTACCAAGTGGCAAAATGAAAAGTCGTGAAGGGACGGTAGTAGATGCAGATGATTTAATTGCTGATATGGCTAACACAGCCAGAACCATTTCGGAGGATCTTGGGAAAATTGATGACTATTCAGAAGAAGAAAAAGATACACTTTATCAGACCATTGGTTTAGGGGCGTTAAAGTATTATATTTTAAAAGTAGATCCCAAAAAACGTATTTTATTTAATCCGGAAGAAAGTGTTGATTTTCAGGGGAATACGGGTCCTTTCATTCAGTATACTTACGCCCGTATACAAGCTATTCTGAGAAAAGCTGGTGAGACGGGGAGTAATAATCATGTACAGGTGGTACTTCAGCCAAAAGAAAAAGAATTGCTCAAGCAACTTCAGTTATTTCCCGAAACCATTCAGCTGGCTGCGCAAAATTATAGTCCTGCGCTCATCGCGAATTATACGTATGAATTGGTAAAACTCTACAATTCTTTTTTTCAAAATGTTTCCATCTTTGGTGCAGAAACAGAAGAACAAAAGGTGTTTAGAATTCAGTTGTCGCGGTCGGTGGGAGCTGTTATTAAAACGTCCTTTAAATTATTAGGGATTGATGTCCCGGAGCGTATGTAGTTATTTGATTACGAAAGTCTTAATTCATGAAAGGGGATATGATGTGTTAGGCGAGTGTCTAGTTTATAATTAGTTTTGAATAATTAATTCTAAATGGACCATCATGAGCACACACATTATTTCAAGAAAAAATTTATTGCTACTTAGTTTGTTCGTCATTACGATGCTTTTTTATAGTTGTCATAAAGATGATGGAACAAACATACCTGAAGAGGAGACGATAGATCAAGAAGAATTACTTGGCAATCCTGATGAATTGGTGGCCGATATACAACGTGACTTTTTGGAGTTGATAGAGGGTTATAATAGTCTTGATATGCAAGTTACCCGACTTGATTATCATTTTAGGGCCTACGAAGATGGATATATTGATAATTCAAAATTGGAGACGAGCTGGTTAAAAGCATATGACATTCTAGAAAAAACCGCATTGTTGGAAGAACTTAACGATCAGGATCTTTATAATGTTCCCAATCACACAGGCTTGGCCGAAGTTTTACAAGCCTATGCGTTTATGATTTTAGTAGATCATTTAGGAGACGTTCCTTTTTCAGAAGCATTAGATCCAACAACCTTTCCAAATCCAAATTTGGATAATGGTGCTGATGTATATACTATTCAGTTAGCTATATTAAATCGAGCTATAGTACATCTTACTGAAACAGGGGATTCGTTGCCCGAGGATTATTTTTATGAAAGTGGATTTGATAGCGATCGCTGGGTCGCCTTAGCAAATACCCTAAAGCTTAGAGCTTTTTTAAATATGCGACTTATAAACCCTAATGAAGCCGCTCAAGGAATTTCTAACCTGCTTTCGGAAAATATCATTGATGATGTAGCGGAAGATTTTCAATTTAGATATAATACAACGGATAACCAACACCCTTGGTATTATATACATTATAGTTCAGATCGTGGCTCGTTTGGTTATGTGTCAAATTGGATGTTAGATGTGTTGAACGCCGGTGATGCAAACCCACCTTTCATCGAAGAAGGAATAGCAGACCCTAGATTGCGTTATTATATGTATAGACAATCTGATAGACTTCCAGATGAGATATTACTTCCTTGTGAATATTACGAAAGTGGATATAGTTATTGCCATGTAGGAAATTCTTATTGGGGAAGAGATCACGGTGGTTCGTTTGGGATTCCACCAGACACGTTTGTACGCACTACACCAAGTGTTTATCCGGCTGGAGGTGCATTTGATAGGGATTTATTTGAGACGGTAGTGGAAGTAGATCAAGTGTTACATGGAGCAGGTATCTTTCCAATTTTCCTATCCTCTTTTACTCAGTTTCAACTGGCTGAAGCGGCACTTACTTTAAATTTATCGACTGGTGATGCTGGAACGTATCTTGAAAGCGGCATACGCATGAGCATGGATAAGGTTGCTAGTTTTGGCCAAGGGCTCGATTTAGCTGGTTTTGAAATGACAACGGTTCAAGTAGACGAATATATAGCTCGAATACTGAATGAATATAATAGTGCTTCTCAAGAGGCTAAATTGAATATTATTGAAAGGGAATTTTTCTTAGCAGCGTGGGGTAATGGTTTAGAAACGTATAATGCTTACAAAAGGACTGGCCATCCAGATGTACAATCACCTCAAGTAGATGCCGGGAATTTCCCAAGAGTGTATATCTATCCCGAAAGTGTGGTAGCCACGAACCCAAATATTATTCAGCAACCAGTAACCACTCAGACTTTCTGGGACATTAATCCACCTGGTTTTATAGATTAATATATTAAAAAAAAGCCTCAGCAATTGCTGAGGCTTTTTTTTAGTTTTTTATGTCTTTTCGTTGGTATAAGGATTTCCCTGCTTCTTCGTATTTGTCTCCTGCTGTCCAGAAAGGTGTGATTGGGTCGTTTCCAATATTTCTTCCTGCCAGTACATAGGCTCTAAAGAATTTCTCAAGATAATCGTAATCCATATTATCTGCATGATCCCCTGGTTTGTGATAATATTTGGTTACATCACCATCAAAGGAGCGAAAGCCCATAGAGAAAGTAGGAGCTGGAATTCCTTTAGCAGCAAAATGCACATTGTCGCTTCTATCGAAAAGACCTTGCTCTGGTGCAGGATCATCAATAGCCGTAAGCGCGAAAGCCGAAGCGGCT
>JAHZIZ010000262.1 GCA_022601215.1 Bacteroidota bacterium | reverse complement strand
TTATTTCCCGACCGAAAATCAATATTGAGAACTTGATAGAAAAAACGTTCAACACGTTTAATATTCTTGTGAATGCAGATCTTAGCTACAAATCATTGTTTCAATTAATGAGCATCATCACAACTGCCGCTCAATTACAAAGTGATTACCATCAGATTCTTCCCTTTGCCAAGAAAATTTATGAAATCGTTTCAGAAAAAGAAAATCAAGCCGAAAAACATATTTTCTATCATATTGAAATTAGTCATCTAATGGCACTTACTTATTTCAGAAACAAGGATTTTGAACATTCGGAGCACTTTTCAGAAATTATGAAAGCTCAAATGCACAAGAATAACAATCGACACTTTAAGCGTTTCCAAACCAAATTAATTTTAATACAAGCATTGAATAAAAATTATACCGGAGATCATAAGGCAGCCATTAATTTACTAGAGAATTCAAAGACCGCATCGTTGGACATAACATTAACACTTTGTATGTGCCTGTTTCAGCAAAGACAATTTCGGTCCGCTTATAGCATCTTAAAAAAACTAAATCATAGTGACATATGGTATGAAAAGAAAACTGGATGGACTTGGGTGGTAAAGAAGAATATCATGGAATTACTATTACTAATTGAATTGGATAAATTAGATCTGGTCTTGTCAAGACTAAATAGTTTTGAACGCAGATATTACAAGCGTCTAAAAGAATTGGGAGAATGGAGAGTTATTCGTTTTATGCGACTAGTTTCCTTGTTATATGAACAACCTGAAAGCAGTATTGACAGCAGTTTTAAAGAAAGGGTAGAAAACTCCTTTACATGGAAAGAAGCCACGCAAGAAGATATTTTTGTCATGAGTTTTTACGCCTGGCTAAAATCAAGAATGGAAAACAAACCGCTGTATCAAACCACTCTTGACCTGGTCGCAATGACATAAAAAAACACCACCCAAGTATATCCTCCTTTTGGCATAGGGGGTCGATATCCCTATCGACAACTTGGGTGGTGTTTGGCCCAAAAAAATGCGTTAAAAAAATTCAAGTGAAAAAATTCAATGCACCATTTGGGCAAACCAACCTAAACTATTTGCAATCTAAAAGTAAAGCTCCTCTTTCGGCTTACAAAACAAGTTTCGTCTACTTTTATAAAGCAAGACGTTTTTAAATTATTCGGCACCTACTTTACTTAAAAACTCAACGTCGTTCTCCACAGTTAACAACAACAAACTAGTGGCAGTACAAAATACAGGACTGGTTATACAATGGTGTCCATTCCAACTTCCATTTGCATTCTGTATTTTCAAGATACGTCCACTCATATCATCGTACCACTTCTTCCAATCCTCATCTTGATTTACCACCAAAGATTCTCCTGTTTGAAGAAAGCTTAAAAATTCTTCTCCTCCGTTGTTTCCAAAACCTGTTAGAACATCTTCTTGTTGAGCTCGATTTTTAGCAGATTGGTATACCTCGTAGGAGGTGCTATATTCTGCCGCATCACTATCTGCATATCCAATTTTCTTCAACGTAGCGGACGAAATGGTTGCATCACGAGCAATTTTACCTTCCTTTTTTGCCTGTGCTATATCTTCCTTCACTTTTCTAGCATCCTTGGCACTAGCCCTAACACTATTACTAATGGCATATAACATAACCCCAGCACCATCGTCAGTTTTCACAGTACCATTTTTGGCATCATAATTTCCTTTTTGATAGTCTTTTGATCGTGAAATCACCTCATCATTTACATCGGCACCAACAGCTTGCGCTGCCTCCAACGCACTTGTTGCTAAACCACTTTGCAAAACTCCAGCCCAACCTGCGTTTTTCTGTCTTCCGTTTTCATCCGTCCCCATTTCAATTTTAGCGACACAAATGTCTAAACATTTATTAATGCGTTTTTTATTCAACCCTTTTAGGTTTCTATCTATTAAGTTAGATAACACTTGAGCGGTAAGCACCGCATCAATGTTCTGTCCTAATTTACTCTGAATCTGAGTCCCTCGTACCTCGGTGATATACACATCGTCTTCACCGACACCTTCTACGGTTTCTAACAGATAATTCACAGCCTTCTCAAGATGCTTCGCATACGCCCCTTTTTTTAGGGTTGTTCCACTTCTTAAATAAGCTTGAATAACCATTGCCGTTGTAGCAGGATCTGCCTTTACAGCATGTGGATCTTTAATATGCTGCGCGCTATGACTTCCTGCCCCATAGCCTCCGCTAGGCAATTGAGCATCCTTAAGCCAAGACAAGCCATCTCTCACTGCATTATTGTTATTTTCATACGACTTATATACGTTAAAGTCTTTTGAGGATTGTTCCCCCATTACCGTCATAAATACACACCCGTCCTCAGGCTGTAATACCCTTTGAGTCTCCGCATATGTCTTTTCAGAAATAGAAGTTGCATACAAAAACCCGCCTAACAATACTGGCAAAGCCAGCCATAACATTTTGTTTTTCATAATAGTATTAGTTATTAAATTCAAAGTGAAACTAGTCGCTCAGCTCTCATCAAAAAAACTAGAATGAGTCAAGTGTATCATCTATTGAGGGAATCGACCTCTTTTGCCTACTTTAACAATATTTTAAATAAATACATATTAAACTAATGACATACTTTTAAGTCATACCATCTTTAAACACCCCATAAGGGATATAAACAATAGACAATGAAAAATGTACTTTTAATGACCTGCTTACTACTCGTAACCACGCTAACGGCACAAAGAAACCAAGGGCCTTCGGACAAACATCCAAGGCATCAAATGGAAAAAATGAGAGACCTTTCTCCAGAACAGCGAGCCGATTTAAAGACCAAACGAATGACGTTGGATCTAAATTTAACGGAAGCTCAACAACAGAAAGTAATGGCTATAAATTTAGAGGCCGCTAACAACAAACCAAAGCGTCCAAATAAAGATCATAAGCCCAGCGCTACGGAGCGTTACGAACTCGCTTCTGAAAGATTAGAACAGGGAATAGTAATGAAAGCGAAGCTTCGCGATGTGTTAAACGATGCACAGTTTGAAAAGTTTGAAAAAAACCTAGAGCGCAAACGAAGACAAAGAAAACGTCATAGTCGAAAGGAAAGGAACTAATCCTTTTTTGGCTCAGTTCTTGTTTAATTCATGACAAATTGGTTACTTTGGTAACCTTAAAAATTAAAACCCATGAAAAACTTATTTAAAGTCATTGCCTTCTCTTTTGTCTTATTGGCAGGAATGAATACAATGAATGCCCAATCTTTAAAGCAAGACAAAGAGAGACCTGAGACGAAAGCTAAAATGGAAGTTGCTGAACTTAGCAAATCATTAGATTTATCTGGAGAGCAACAGCGCACTATTTTTAGAGCCTTAGTTACTAGACAAGCCGCCTACAAAAAACATGTAACTGGCAAGACTCCTAGTGAATCTCTCGCTCAAAAGAAAAAAATTGACAATACATTGGACGAAACAATGAAGAAAGCCCTTACCAAGGCACAGTACGACAAATGGCACGCTACCCAAGTGCGACAGTAATTAAAAAAAGCTCCTAATACGGAGCTTTTTTTTATCCTAATGTTTTAGATGCTCTATCGCAGGCCTCGATCGTTTTATCCAAATCATCTTGTGATAAAGCACTACAAATAAACCAAGTCTCATAGGCACTTGGAGCAATATAAACCCCTTCCTTCAACATCCCATGAAAGAATGTTTTAAAAGCCTCACCCTGAGCAGCATTTGCAGCCGAATCAAAATCGATTACTGGCGTTTCAGAAAAATGGACAGAAATCATCGAGCCTAACCTGTTGATGGTATGAGGCACATTATTCAGGTGTAGAACCTCCGACATTCCTTGATGGAGATAAGCCGTTTT
>JAHZIZ010000261.1 GCA_022601215.1 Bacteroidota bacterium | reverse complement strand
GCGTAAAGGTGTCCCAAGAAAGACTAGAGTACCTGCTACATCTCGTGTGAACTTACTAAGTCTTATAATCGAGCGTGGAAAACAGCCGGTATATGATTATACGTTGGATGTAACGGATGAATTGTCAAGAAGAGTGATCAAAAAACCATTTGATTTGATCAAGATAGATCCTAAGAAATCGATAACTATGTATCTCACTGAAAAGTGTGTTACTTGTGATACAATCATGAATCCTTTAAAAAATAGCCCCTATAAATTTAAAACCATAAATTTAGCAGAAAATGAGGAAGTAAAAGCGCAATTAGGAAAAGCGTTTGTAGGTGCTTCTGTTCCCCTTAGTGAAATGGAAAACCCTGTAGTAATGCTAGATGGAAAGTTATATGTACATATCGCTTCCTATGAAGAATTGATGATGCGCGTTGAAGAAGAGGGTGAAGTAAAGCCAAAGCAGGAATAACAATATCAAATTATCTCAATGACCGTCCCTTTATAAATAAAGAGGACGGTTTTTTAGTTTATGATGTTTTTGGCAAATTCATTGTAAAGATTTTCTCATAAAACACTTACAGATGAGAGAACATAGCACTATGCCCAAAATAAATGCAGGAAGTATGGCAGATATTGCTTTTTTACTGCTTAGTTTTTTTTTAGTCACCACAGTAATACCAGATGACAAAGGAATTGCAAGAAGGCTTCCTTCATTATGCGAGAACCCACCTTGTTCTGAAACCCTAAACGAACGTAATGTTCTTCGCATACAACTTAATGCGCAAGGGGATCTCATGGTTGAGAATGACCTTACTTCCATTACAGAATTAAAAAAAATACTTATCGATTTCATTGATAATAATGGAGACCAGAGCTGTAACTACTGTAATGGAATCGGTGATAAATGGTCTTCAGATAATCCAAGCATTGCTGTTATTTCACTTTCTTCTCATAGGCAATCTGCCTATAAAGACTATGTAGCGGTTCAGTTGGAAGTCACTAAGGCCTATGCTGAACTTAGACAAAGATATAGGTCTGTGCATTTTGGAAAACAAACTAACGGGTTATCTAATGTTGAAATTCAAGTTGTTAAGGATGCCTACCCCTATTTAATTTCTGAGGCAGAACTGGACTAATCAAAGTCATATTTGCCCTTTTTGGAAACTAAAAAATGTAGGTATATCCTTGTTAATTCTTACAATTCTGTTTACGTCATTTCTTACATTTTTCTACGTTAAAACCATACTTATTCGATGTAATGCAATTTAATACGCTAAAAAACACTGTGTAAATCAAATACATACTATCAATTGTAGTAAATTTGCCATGACCAAATCGCTTAGAATGAAACACTACTACTATTACTCTTTATTATTATTTGGTGGTATTCTTAATGCCCAAGTTGGTATTAATACCACAAATCCAAGAACTACTCTTGAAATAGCTGGAGATATGGAAATTTCTAGTTCTATTGAGATCGGCAACATAGATTCAATGGTAGATACAGAAACATCTACCTTCCTTGTTCAAGACTTGGACAATACCATAAAAACATTAGATGTTAGTAATCCAATTGGGGCTGCCCTTGGTTATATTCAGGAATATATTATCTACAACCCCTTTCAAGATTTTGTAAGAGACTTCGACACTGGAATCGATGCCACGAACTATGTAGTTGTAGCAATATCTGCGTTTTACGATGAAGAATTATCTTTATTTAACGCCAGTAACCAATCTGATAATTTTAGTCTCCCTTACACTTCCACCATTATTGATGGAGGAACCTGGCATATTGTAGCCAACTATCCCGTGGCAAGAAATAGCGACGTGAACGCCCAAGGAACTTGGACCATCAAAACTTTGATCTTTTCTAAAGATTTATCTAAACAATTTGGAACCATTGTCGTTCCTATGAGTGGCACCAATACGGGAGCCGCCATCGTACCAATAATTGATTAAACTAACTATTCATGAAACGACTATTACTCCTAGCCCTTATAGTATTCAATGTCACCTCTCAAGTTGCTCAGGTTGGTATTGGCACGACAAATCCCGAAACAGATTTACATGTAGCTGGCGATATGCTAGTACAGGATTCATTCAAAGTTGGAAAATTAAATACAGTGAGCTCGACGGATGAAGATTTTAAGTTATTAACTAGATTGACTAATTCAAGTCCAGTTGGTAAGGTTTCCGTTTTAGATGTGAACACGCTTTCGGTAGCACCTGTCAATACTATCAATTGTCATCTAACAAATTTACAACTAGACAATGTACTAGATTTAGATTTACAGTATGACACCTCAAAATATATTGTTGCCGTATCCAATTTTAGATATACGGGCGATGCTGTTGAAAAAGTTGATGTTGATGGAACCAAAAAATCAATTGGTCAATTTGTGGTTCGAACTTTTGAAAGCGCTGGAACGTGGCATCTTGAAATTCAGAATAGAATCTTAGACATCACCTTGTCCGAAACCGTTGAATATTATGTGACACTGGTTATTTACGATAAAAGTTATTATAAAAACTTAACTCCCATATTCACTGATCTTGGAGGTAATCTTGATGGTACGGCTTCGTCAGTACCAGTACTTAATTAATATAGTTATGAAACGTATATACTTGTTCAGTCTTGTTCTTTCATTAACAATTTGTTCGGCTTCTGCCCAAGTTGGAATTAACACAACTACTCCTAATTCCCATCTTGATGTTGTGGGAGACGTAAAAACAGATCAAAGTCTTTATCTAGAAAATCCAGGTGATAATACACAAATCCGAGATTCAAAATTACTAATTCAAACGACAGGAAACGAAATCATTAATTATGATATCGCTATTAGTAAGTACGGTCCAATAAACTATGCTGAGTTCGTTTTTGAAAATCTAGACTCAAGTGGATTACAAGATTACGACACTAAAATTTCAACAAACGATTATATTGTTGTTGTGCAAGGATATTATTTTTTGGATAGCGCAACTGGAATACCGGAAGTAGTTTTATATAGCGCAAATTCAACAAGCAATGTTGAAGGTTATCAAATTTATTCGTACAAGAATACAAGTACAAATACTTGGTTTATCAAAGGTTTTGCAAATGATTCGACTTTCAGAATTTATGACTTCCTAACTAATTCGTATATAGATACCAATGTCGATTTATATTTAAATGTGGTCATCTATAGAAAGGGGTTTATCTCAAAAGAGCTAACGGAAATGACTATTGACATGGGAGGGCTTAACAAAGGAGTTGCGACACTGCCCATAGGATTTTAAACGAGCTGCCCACTACTAACCTATCATGGAATTTATATAATTGTACTATATCATGTTCTCGATATTGAATAAAAATGCAACTTAATGGTTGCTTAATGAAATTGTTTTGTATATTAGCAACTCATTAGTTGCATAACTGTAAAATCAAAACAATATGAGAGATTCTATCATCAAAGAACGAACCCTTAATCATCCTATCGATATCGTTTGGAAAGCCATTACGAATGCAGAGGAAATAACCAAATGGTTTTTACGTGCCGACTTTAAAGCTGAAAAGGGATATAATTATGTGTTTAATTCCACAGGAGAGGATTGTTCTCCAATAAAAGGTACTGTTTTAGAAGCCTCACCTTATCAACTAACGTATACTTGGATTGTTGAAGAGAACCCTATTGAAACCATAGTCACATGGACGTTAGAACCTATAGATGGCGGAACCAAGTTAATCTTGTCGCACACTGGTATCACTAATTATGCAGGTGAAACCGCCGTGTCAATGTTTACGAGTTTTGATGGTGGTTGGGACAATTGCATTGCAGGTCTTGTAGTCTATTTAAAGCCAATGATACATGCAGGATAATATCACATCACTCTTAAAAGCCATAGCAGATCCAACCAGACGTGAAATCTTTCATGCGCTGGTGGTCGCCGCTACGTCTTTGCCTATCATGCAAGTGGCTACCAACTTTAATATATCTCGGCAGGGTGTAACAAAGCACATTAAAATATTGGAAAATGCAGGTCTTGTCACTATAACGGCACAAGGTAGAGAACGATTTTGCGCAGCTACTCCCGCTCCATTACGAGAAATTGACAAATGGATAAGTACTTACGATAAATTTTGGAACAACTCGCTGAACAATCTGGAAAGTTTCCTAGACAAAAGTTAATTCTTAGAATCAGATCCAGGCTTTTTCTTTGGCGGCATTGGTCCTCGTAAATGCACGACAAGACCATTTAAAAAATTACGTAAAAACTGATCTCCGCAGGTCATATATTTGGGGTGATTCTCATTTCTATAAATAGCACCAATTTCACTTTTGGTGACTTTGAAATCTACCAAGGCGCATATCTTAACAATGTCTTCATCACGCAGCTTATGAGCGACGCGTAGCTTTTTCATAATATCATTATTGGTGAGTCCCATACTTATACAAATCGTTCTTTAAACTTAATATTTAATGCTTTTTCAATTTCATAAACTCTCTGAAGTTCCGTTGGCAGGACCAATGCTATAGAATTACCTTTGTTTCCTGCTCTTGCCGTTCTACCACTTCGATGGGTATAATATTCTAAATGTTCAGGTAACTGATGGTGGATAACAAAACCAAGATTATTTACGTCAATT
>JAHZIZ010000260.1 GCA_022601215.1 Bacteroidota bacterium | reverse complement strand
TGAATGGACCTCTATTTGGGCTTTCAAACGTGACAATCCCGGAGTTTCCCTTAAATGAGTCCAACCATTAACGTCATTATCCCGGCCTATAATGAGGAAGATTCTATAGGCAAAGTAATACGGGACATCCCATCTCAAGTTTCAGAAATTATTGTCGTGAGTAATAGCTCTACGGACGCAACCGAACAAAACGCTCGTAACGCCGGAGCGACGGTTCTAAAAGAAGATCGAAGAGGATATGGTTATGCCTGCTTAAAAGGTATGGAGTACATTGCCGCCAAAACACAAGCCCCAGAGATCGTTGTTTTTTTAGATGGAGATTATAGCGATTATCCCGAACAACTCACAGAAATTGTTGATCCTATTATTAAGGATGACATAGATTTTGTAATTGGTGCAAGAGTTAAACATTTGCGTGAAGGTGGCGCTATGACCGTTCCACAAATTTTTGGTAATTGGTTGGCAACAAATCTTATGCGCTTATTTTTTCGAGCTCGTTTTACAGATCTCGGCCCATTTAGAGCGATTAAATATGAAAAGTTATTGGCGTTACACATGGAAGACAAAACCTATGGCTGGACCGTGGAGATGCAATTAAAAGCATTAAAAAGAAAATACACCTACAAAGAAATCCCCGTAAAATATAGAAATCGAATTGGGGTCTCAAAAGTTTCAGGTACCATAAAAGGTGCTATCTTTGCAGGCGTAAAAATCTTAAGTTGGATTTTTAAATACAGTTTCAAAAAGTGATTCTAGAAAGCATTGTAATTGTAATATATTCTGTCGCCCTCATACTAATCTTTATGTATGCATTGGCGCAATTAAATCTGCTCTTCAACTATCTAAGAGCGAGAAAGAATCAAGAACCTTGCGAAACTTTCGATTTTTCAAATTCAGATGAAATTCCGTATGTAACCATACAACTGCCCGTTTTCAATGAGCTATATGTGATGGAACGATTGCTCAATAATATTGCCCAAATGGAATATCCCAAAGGCAAATTAGAAATTCAAGTACTCGATGACTCAACAGATGAATCTCTTAAAAGTACGGCAGCCCACATTAAAAAGTTGCAAGCTACCGGACTAGACATTCAGCATGTACTTAGAGAAAATAGAATTGGATTTAAAGCTGGTGCTTTAAAGGAAGGACTGGTCACAGCAAAAGGAGAGTTTATTGCCATTTTCGATGCCGACTTCTTACCTACAAAAGATTGGCTATTACGTACAGTTCCTTATTTCAAGAATTCTGAAATTGGAGTAGTACAAACTCGTTGGGGACATATTAATAGGGAATATTCTATTCTTACCCGAGTACAAGCCTTTGCCTTAGATGCACACTTCACGCTAGAACAAGTAGGAAGGAATAGCCAAGGACACTTTATCAATTTTAATGGCACAGCGGGTGTATGGCGTAAGGAATGTATTTTAGATGCTGGAAACTGGGAGGGAGACACCTTAACAGAAGACCTCGATCTAAGCTACCGAGCCCAATTAAAGAACTGGAAGTTCAAATATCTTGAGGAGGTGGAAACACCCGCGGAATTACCAGTGGTAATTAGTGCGGCTCGTTCTCAACAATTTCGATGGAATAAAGGAGGAGCAGAAAACTTTCAAAAAATGCTTTGGAAGGTTTTAAAAAATGAAAACACTAACGTTAAAACAAAGATTCACGGGATCCTACATTTGCTGAATAGCACTATGTTTTTAAACATACTAATTGTTGCAATTTTAAGCATTCCAATGCTCTACATTAAAAATGAATACGCGCATTTAAAGACCTATTTTATCGTGATGAGCTTTTTCGTGGTTAGTACGATCATATTCTTTATCTGTTACTGGTATACCTACAAGAGTATCTATGGTGGAGGTGCTTCGAAATTCTTTGAATATGTCGGAATGTTCTTTGTGTTTTTTTCAATCGCAATGGGATTTTCCGTCCACAACTCACTGGCGGTTTTAGAAGGGCATCTTGGAAAGAAAAGTGACTTTATACGGACTCCAAAATTTAATATTAAGAATCTTAAAGACGGCTGGAAAGACAATAAATATCTCAAGAAAAAAATATCTCCTAACGTCATTATTGAAGGCTTACTAATGGCCTATTTCGGCTTTGGAATGTACTCCGCCTTTGTCGTTGGAGATCAAGGAGGAGATTTTGGGTTGTTTCCATTTCACCTCATGCTCTTTATCGGATTTGGATTTGTTTTCTTTAAGAGTATCGTTTCCAAAGCATAAATCCCTTGCTTTTAACAATTCTTACTATAAAATTATAGTAACTTTCCCGCAGAATCTAAAAATCGCATTGCTATCGATTGATTAATACCTGCTCATTGTGAGGCCTTATCTTTGTTGCCTTCTTATGTCTGCCTACACGTTACTTGGCTTATGTCAAGAAAGTCCGCCTATATCAAAAACAAACCGAACCTTTAAAAATGGTATTGAACTGCGTCATGA
This sequence comes from Bacteroidota bacterium, assembly GCA_022601215.1. GTDB lineage: Bacteria > Bacteroidota > Bacteroidia > Flavobacteriales > Flavobacteriaceae > Aureisphaera. The sequence goes on along the minus strand of JAHZIZ010000260.1, from coordinate 1,850 downwards.
TAATGACTTCTTACTGTTTACAGACCGTTACTATACCACAGGAACCTTTGTTGGCATTAGAGTGAAACAAGAATCAACAGATTCTGTAAATCAAAAACAGTATAGGCTCTTTATTCAGCAAGAGATCTACACCCCCGCCGACTTATTAGAAGATGATATTGAGTTGCTCGACAGACCTTATGCCGGTTTCTTCGGAATCTCGAACGGGCTACAACTCACCAACAACAAACGCCTTTTGGACATAAATCTCTTATTAGGTTTCTCAGGACCTTTTTCTGCTGCCGAAAAGCTCCAAAGTGCTTTTCATGATACCGCAGCGGAAGATTCTAGAGTCGCCACTTGGGAAGGACAACTGAAAAACAGCTTACACACCAATCTTTATGTGGAGTATGCCCGAGAATGGAAATTAGAACCCAACCCTTTTAGCGTTCATTTCGCTCTTAATCCAATATCAGCTATAGGAACTAGAGACATTTACTTACAACAAAATGTTGTCGCGTATTTTGGCAGAAGAAACCCTATGAATTCATCGGCCGCATATCATCAAGTAGGTATACACAACAAAGAATGGTTTTTTGCCATTAGAGCTGGCTACCGATATATCTTTCACGATGCTCTTCTAGAAGGAAATGCAATCAAGGACAATTCAATTTTTGTAAAAGAACCCTACCAAAATCTTTTTATTTATAATTTTGAAATGTACCATCGAAATAAAAGAAATAGTTATAAATTGAGTTATAATTTCAATACGCCTCGTACTCAAAATACTGACCCGCATATCTATATGTTATTCTCATTTTTAAGAAGCTTTTAGACAGGATGGACTATTGTAGTAAAAGCTTATCTGTGTTTTTGGTGGTACTTAAGCTACTCTGTCTAGGGCAAATTTACGGGCAAGAAAACCCATCTAGCGCACCTAGAAATCAGATAGATTTCCAACACGACAATGACTTTGTTCTGCTAACAGATCGTTATTATTCTAGTGGCTTGTATCTTACCTATCGTCGCAGTCTTGAAGTCGGCCTATTTACCCTTAACGAAGAACAACTGGATTTTCAATTGCAATACTTGGCGTTTACTCCAAGTGATGTTGAGACATTCGATTTTAATAAATTCGATCGACCCTACGCAGGATTTTTAGGGGTTCAGACAAGTTGGTCATTGGCCCGAGAAGAAAGCCGCTACAAAATTGATTTACTCCTAGGAGTTACAGGACCAATCTCTAGCGCTGGCCAATTTCAACAGTGGTATCATGAAAACATTGTCCTCTTTAAAACACCGAGCTGGTCTACAGAAATTGAAAATAGTTTTCACGCGAATATCAACGCCCACTATGCTAAAGAATGGCAACTTACCCCTAACCCTTTTAGCATAACCCTTGCTGCTACACCCAGCATTGCAATTGGAACTAAAGACGTATATGCTCAACCCGAAATAAGCGTCTATTTAGGAAGAAAAAATGCCATACAACACAGTATTGCTTATCATAGAATTAACACCTTGGAACGAGAGATTTTTGTCGCTTTTAATCTTGGATATCGTATCGTTGGCCACAATGCTTTACTCCAAGGTAACTTGTTTGGTGACTCTTCATTGTTTACGTTACAACCAAAGCGTACCGTATTGCATCTAGGAGTAGCGCTAAGACACAGGTCCGAAAAAAATTATTACACCCTTGGGTATAGATATATTGGCAACGAAGCAACTACTGCAGATGACCACCAGTACCTCACCCTAAGTTATGGAAGGAGTTTTTAACTATGGAAATACCTTTTGAACCCATACTATTTGACACTAAATTCAATGTACACCTCATCTTAGAATACCTGGCCTTTTTCATTGCCTTTCGA
>JAHZIZ010000259.1 GCA_022601215.1 Bacteroidota bacterium | reverse complement strand
TCAAGATCTGTCACATCTGGATTTCTCATGTATTCAATAAAAGAACGTTCAAACTCAATTGTTTTTCCGTCTAATGAAAATCTCGCATCTTCGACAGAAGATTTCACAATCTTCTTCGGAAATACATATTTCATCTTGTATTTCATACTACTCATGAAAGCTTCTGCCCCTTTAAGGCTATCCATTTGTATCCGATGCTTTTCTTTATCCGTGATATACGCATCTCTCACAAAAGTATTTCCCTCATATGAAAAAGAAACAGCAACAGCACCTCCGGAAGTTTTATCTGTACTCACATCGGTACCCGAACCTTCGAGCCCTTGCATAAAGTCCCCGCTAGTTTCAAAAGCACTCATCAACTCATTAGCTTCTGTTACTTTTTTGAAAGTAGCGAAAACATCAAAATACATCTCACCCGTGTCTGGGTCCATTAAAGTTCTAAAATTAAAATTTTCTAGTTTTTTCAAACGAGCTTGCTCGGCTGCTGGAAGCGTCGCAATACTATCTTTCTTTTCTCTTAAAACGTCTTTCATTTTAATAATGGTATCCAGTTTTACAGCGGTAGAGTCTTTACCAAACTCTTGGGTCATGGCCATCATTTCTGCCATATCCATAGAGACAGAAATTCGACCACTACCATCTTCATTTAATGTCATGGTTTCTGTAAATTGACAACTAATAAGTGTTGTCGAAACTGCGATAAGGCAAGCGATTTTTTTAAACATGGCTACTTTTTAGGATTATTTAAAATAATTAATGCGGCTATCACTCCAGGAATCCAGCCACAGATGGTTAAAATTAAAACAATTAAAATAGATCCGCACCCTTTATCAATAACAGCAAGGGGTGGGAATAAAATAGAAAGTAATACTCTCCAAAAACTCATAGATGTAAATTTACAATTAATATTCAAGCTATTGGTAGGGATAAAAACCCTTTTGTTACAATCTCCTTTCTTGTATCTTCGTAAGATGTTTCTAAGTAAAATAAACCTATTATCTTATCTATTGCTACTTGTTTCCGCTACTAGTTTGGGGCAATACGAGTTTACAGGTAAAGTAAATGTAGAACATCTTGACGGAACCCTATATCTTTCTGTGGTAGAAGACTACCGAAAAATATCAGGAGTTTACCCCGAACAGATTCTCAGCACGACAAGCCCTGACAGCTTAGGTAGTTTTAGTTTTACTGGAAACAACCTACCACTAAAGAATAGGATGTATCGCATTCATATAGACACTTGTCAAGAAAGCGAACAAGGGATCAATCATTTTACAGGGCATTGTCCTAATAGTAAAGAAATTGTTTTTATCGCGAATAATACCACATCGGTATCTCTACCCTTCTCGTTCGATAAAGAAATCTTTTGCGAGGTCGTCTCAGAAAACGAAAAAGCAAAATCTATACTTAAGATTGACTCTCTAAAAAACGACATGCGATTTGCCTTTGGCACCTATCGAAGTGAAGCAAATCGAAAACTAAATTCGAAAAAATGGTTTAGCATTCTTCAACAATATGGAGAACAACTTCAAGAACCACTTGCTGAATTATACAGTTTTGCATTTTTAAGTGATAGAAGCAATGAACTCTATGGGTTTTATCTTGAAGACCTTCGAGCGAACTCCTACTATGATGATTTATTAGAACGTCTTAAACAAAGTTATCCAAACAGTCCTTATACGCAACAATACGAAGCTGAACTCACTAGTGACAAATACCTCATTAACGAGCATACGAAAACACCACTTCCATGGTGGGTGTGGGTCGCATCTATTATTGGTTTACTTTCATTGGCCGCTAATTTTTATTTCTTCGGAAAGATGAAGAAGCTTCAAAAAAAGGAACAGTCCAAAGCTCATCTTACTCAGCAAGAGCAAAAGGTATTAGAGCTTATTTTGGAAGAAAAATCGAATAAAGAAATTGCCTCACAGCTTTTTGTCAGTGTAAGCACCGTAAAAACACACATCAACAACGTCTACAAAAAATTAGAGGTTTCTTCTCGTCAAGAAGTTAAGGAACGTTACGCATCCTAGCATTTCAACCTGGGTCTAGTCCCTATTCCCATCCTCCTTTTCTTTTCATTATTCTGTTGCATTCGCATCTTCGGCCTATCAATTAAAAACCGAACGTATGAAAACCATTCTATTATGTATCACATCATTTTTGTTATACAGCACAGCTTTAAATGCTCAACCATTTAATCAAGAAATTACTAATGAAAAAGGAGCCACTCATCTACTAGGAAAAATCAATAAAGAAGGTTTTTCGAACGACTCCTTTGCTTGGTTTACAAAAAACTATGACTCTTATAATCCAAACAAGACTGCGATTGACACCTTAGAGAATCAATTATCCAAATACTCAATCACTGCTTTTATGGGGACTTGGTGCGGAGACAGCAAACGTGAAGTTCCCAAATTTTATAAAATCTTAGAAGAAGCAAATTTCCCTCTAGAACGTCTCACGATGGTTGCCGTTAGTAGAGATAGAGACACCTACAAACAGAGTCCTGGTGGAGAACATGAAGCAAAAAACATACATCGAGTCCCTACTTTTATCGTATACAAAAATGGTCGGGAAGTAAACAGAATTGTAGAAGGCCCTATAGAAACTTTAGAAGAAGATTTAGTGAAAATAATGGAAAAAGACTATACACCTAACTATCATGGCGTTAGCGTACTAGATGAGTTGTTGTCTGAAATGGATAGCCAAAAGTTTAATAGAAAGCAGAAAAAATTAATTCCACAGCTAAAAAAAGAAGTGAAAAACATGTATGAAATTAACACCTACAGTAGTGTACTTTTTTATAGCCATAGAGAGGAAGAAGCCATTATTGCTGCAAGATTAAACACCCTCCTATTTCCGAAAGAGGCGAGAGTCTACAGCAGCTTAGGTAATAAGTTATATGCTATGGAAGATTATGAAGGTGCTGTAGAAAACTATGAAAAAGCCCTTTCTTTAGATCCAGATAATGAGACCTACAAAAAGACCCTCGCTAGTTGGGTCAAAAATGAGGCCATGGAATAGTTTCCATAAAAGGATTATTGTTAATTTTGCACCTGCCTACTGCCAAAGGTAGGTGCAAAATTTTTTCGCATGCAACTTTCAGAACAAGAACTGGTACGCAGAGACAAACTCTCTCAATTACGCAACCTAGGTATCAACCCTTATCCTGCAGACTTATTTCCTGTAGACACTTTATCAAAGGATATAAAACAGGAATATATAGAGGGGAAGAAAGTGACTATTGCGGGTCGACTCATGTCTCGTAGAATTCAAGGGTCTGCCTCCTTTGCCGAAGTGCAAGATGCGGAAGGACGCATTCAAGTCTATTTTAACCGTGACGAGATTTGTCCTGGAGAAAATAAATCGCAATACAATGAAGTCTACAAAAAGCTACTTGATATTGGTGATTTTATTGGAATTGAGGGTGAACTATTCACCACAAAAGTGGGGGAAAAAACAATCATGGTTAAAGCCTTTACCTTACTTTCAAAAGCTTTAAAACCGTTACCTCAACCTAGAGTTGACCAGGACGGAAAAGTACACGATGCTTTTACAGATCCAGAACAACGCTATCGCCAACGATATGCGGATTTAGTTGTCAACCCACACGTTAAAGAGGTATTTATTAAGAGAACGAAATTGTTCAACGCTATGCGTTCGTTCTTTAATAAACGTTCGTATTTCGAAGTGGAAACACCAATTCTTCAACCTATAGCTGGAGGTGCTGCGGCTCGTCCTTTTGTGACCCATCACAATTCACTAGACATTCCTCTCTACATGAGAATTGCCAATGAGTTGTATTTAAAACGACTCATTGTAGGTGGTTTTGATGGTGTATATGAGTTTTCCAAAAACTTCAGGAATGAAGGTATGGATCGGACCCATAATCCAGAATTCACTGCTATGGAAATTTATGTGGCGTACAAAGACTACAACTGGATGATGGAATTTTGCGAGCAGTTGTTAGAGTTTTGTGCTATGGAGGTAAATGGGACAACTAAAACCACTTTTGGGGAATATGAAATTGACTTCAAAGCTCCTTATGCCCGTGTAACGATGGCACAATCCATTATTGACTTTACCGGATTTGACATTACAGGGAAATCGGAAGATGAGATTCGTACTGCTGCTAAAAGCATGGGTATCGCGGTTGACGACACCATGGGAAAAGGGAAATTGATCGATGAAATTTTTGGTGAGAAATGTGAAGGAAATTACATTCAACCCACCTACATTACGGACTATCCAAAAGAGATGAGTCCACTTTGCAAGGAACATCGTGAAAATCCTGAATTAACAGAGCGTTTTGAACTGATGGTCTGTGGTAAAGAAATTGCCAATGCATATAGTGAGTTAAATGACCCAATTGACCAACGAGAACGATTTGAAGCTCAACTAAAACTTGCTGACCGAGGGGATGATGAAGCAACGGCGTTTATTGATTATGACTTTCTCAGAGCCTTAGAATATGGAATGCCTCCAACCTCAGGAATGGGAATTGGAATGGATAGACTCATCATGTTTCTTACTAATAATCCATCTATTCAAGAGGTGTTATTTTTCCCTCAAATGAAACCGGAAACAAAACAAATTGCGATGACGGAAGAAGAAAAGGCTGTTTTTGCCATCCTAAAAAGCAACTCCCCAATTGACTTGAACGAATTAAAATCTCAATCAGGGCTGAGTAACAAAAAGTGGGATAAGACTATCAAAGGTTTGACCAAAAACCAACTTGCTAAAGTGAGTAAAACGGATGATGGCTTGTTTGTCGAAATAGTCTAGGAACAACTCACATATAGTATAAGAAGGATTTACTTAATAGTAAGTCCTTTTTTTGTGCTCAGCTCAATCATAATAAGCCGCTACTAGACCATCCAATCAAACTGAAGATTGGCCATTAGTTTCTTTTTATAAATCGGTGTTATATACAACTCATCGACATTTATAATTCTTTCAACTATACATTCGTACCGTCCACCGAAAATTTGATCTACATCATAGAATAATTATGAATTTCGTCGAACTAATATGCCTTTTGTCGAGATGGATTTAAAAAATTAAGCGTCGGCTGAATTGATTCTCATCCCAAGATAAAAACGCTGCCAATAGTTCATTCAAAAAATATAGTTATGAAATTAAAATTACAGTCTTTAAGAATAGTTCAAACATTCTTCTATATGCTAATTTTTTCAACAACCTTTGCTCAGGTTGGAATTGGAACTACCAATCCAAATCCAAATTCGTTGCTGGATATTGACGCTAGTTCAACAGCGGGAGGACTCCTCTTACCAAGACTTGTGCTTTCATCTTTAACCGATTCATCGCCATTGTCGGCTCATGTGAATGGAATGATTGTTTATAATACGGTAACAATAAATGATGTTACCCCTGGATTATATTATAACGATGGCACGAAATGGATACGTGTCGACGTTGATCAACCCTCTTTTGACAGCGTTTCATTAGCTGCAGACTATAGCTTAGGCGCTGGAGGCTATACGGATGTTCCAACCATGACTCTCACTTTTGTTGCTCAAACGGTTTCTGCCTTAATTACACTCTCAGGGTCTGGAGGAGCTAGTCCTGAATTGGCTGCTGGTATAGGCGATTTTCAAGTTGTCAATGTAGATTCTGGAGCTGTAATTGGTGGTACTCACGAAAAATTAACAACTTTTGATGATGTATACGGCGTTGTCTCTGCAGCATGGAGTCTAAGCTTTACAAAACCCATTTCTGGATTAACTATTGGTCAAACTTATACGCTAAAGGTTCAAGCTTTTGTAGATCCAATACTCACTTTTTCTGGCACACCTCAACTACAAATAAATGCCGCCACGGAAGCAAATCACCACCACTTAACCCTATCAGTAACCCATTAACGCATAGCTATTGTATCGAATAATAATCCACTCATAGGGAGTAAAACATCCCTCTTTTTCTTAATTCCTCATTCTTAGGCTATCGTCTCAATATAACCTCATTACCTACGCAACGAATTCTCACATTAACCTCACAACCTATTTTTTGGTTTCAATAGCTCCATATATTTACGTCATTCAAACCCAAACAATGAAAATATATACACTCCTATTTTTTATACTGATTTCGCAAATCGGTTTCACCCAAAACAATAAACAACAAATAGCCACGCAATGGATCTCCGAAAATATTCCCTTATTCGGAGAAGGTCAGAGTCTCAATATGACGTTTAGCCGAAGAGGTCCCGCTGGAGAAACTTTTAGATTCTACCATACTATGAACGGGATAGAAATCTTTGATTCTTCAATAGCAGTACATGTATCTAAGAACAATGTTGTAAGTTTTCACGCTAATAACATTAACAATGCAATAACTAGAATAGATACAACTCCTATTTTAACGAAAGACCAAGCGATGGTCAAAGCAGCTAATGCTCTTAATATTACAGGCGCTATCACTCAACGAGAAATAAAACTCTATGTATACAATCACCGTGGTGAATCTCGACTAGTATATCGTATTACAACAATTTCGGAATTTCTAAATGGTTATTGGGAAACAATAGTAGATGCTAAAAGCGGGGAAATTTTAAGCACTAGAGACATCGCCATATACCACAAGCCTGCAAATCCAACAAAACCTTCAAAGAAAAATAAAGTTAACCAAAGACCAAATATCTCTATGCTGGTTGATGGCACTGCCATGGTTTTTGATACTGACCCATTAACAGTAACAACAAACACGTATGGAGGAAACTATTCCGACAACAACGACGCAACCAATGCAGATCTTGATGCGGCCAGAGTGGCTGTAATTCTACCAGAAATTAATTTTGACGGCACCTTATATACCCTAAGTGGACCTTATGTAGAAATTGCTGAATTACAAGCTCCCTCAACAGGCTTATTTCAACAAGATAACCCAGATTTTGTTTTTGATAGGCAAGAACAGGGGTTTGAAGCTGCAAACTGCTATTATCATATAGATAAAAGCATGCGTTACATCAATGATGAATTAGGAATTCCTTTACAGTCACTTTATAATGGTGGTGTTATAAGATATGATCCCCATGGTTTCAACGGAGCCGACAACTCCTCTTATGGAGGCGGAAGTTTAAATTTTGGTGAAGGTGGTGTTGATGATGGAGAAGACGCAGATGTTATACTGCACGAACTCGGTCATGGCCTCCATGACTGGGTGACCAATGGATCCTTATCTCAGGTAGACGGTCTAAGCGAAGGCACAGGAGATTACTGGGCTAACTCCTATAAACGCAGTTTAGGCCATTGGGCCGATACAGATCCATCTTATTATTACGTATTCGGTTGGGACGGGCATAATCCATTTTGGCCTGGGCGTGTTACAAATTACGGAGCAACGTATCCGGGTGGTCTCACAGGAAGTATACACACGGACGGTCAAATTTGGGCAACGGTCCTTTTAGAAATTTGGGAAATAATAGGACGTGATAAAACAGACGCGGCAGTGTTAGAAGGTCTTGCCATGACAAATAATAATACGGGGCAACAAGACGCAGCCATTGCTGTTCGACAAGCCGCAATCGACATGGGATACACCTGTGATGATATCGCGGTTTTCACGGATAGATTTGAAGCAAGAGGATATACACTACCCGTATTTGATTGCGACCCTACTGCCTGTACTATTCCTGAAATGACCATGGAGAATCTATCGGGATGTGACGACAATGGTACTCCATCAGATGCTTCGGACGATTTCTCAACTGCCGATATTACAATCACCTTTGAAAATGCACCGACCAATGGAACTCTAAACTTGAGCGGTGATGCCACGGCGTCTATCTCTGTAACTGGTTTAACTTCACCTCACACATTTATAGGTGTTATTTTACCTGCGGATGGAACTACAATAGATATCACAGCATCTTTCTCTGAAACTCCGGCTTGTGCAATTAACAATCCTGCGATAGGTACTGCTCCTGAGTGTGAAATTTTGGATATCATTGACAATGACGTTATAAATAAAATTTCATTTTATCCGAATCCTGCAAGTGAGACAATCACCATAGTCAATCTTATTGGCGAGGAACAAATTGAAATTTACAACCTACTTGGACAAAAAGTTAAGGAACAACCATTAAGTAGCGAGCAAAACAGTATTGATGTTTCTTTATTTCCTAAAGGAATCTATTTAATTAGAATACAAGGATATAATCAAACACTTAAGCTTGTAAAGGAGTAAGATCCATTAATCCTAGTTTTGTGATTAGAAAAAGGAATCGTAAGGATACGATTCCTTTTTTATTGGGTGAAAAATATTTCGAGTATATTTATTTCCAATAAATTTATTAACCCAATCAACGTAAAAAATTAACCACATGATTATTGAAAAACAAGAAGCCGACTACAATATGGTAGATTGGTGGAAGAAAGTAGTTTTTAAAAACTATGCAAATTTCGAGGGAAGAGCGAGAAGATCAGAGTATTGGTATTACACCCTTCTGAATATTATTATTGTTGTTCCATTAGCATTCCTTATTGGATTCGTGGGTGGGGGAGCTGGTGAGGATTCTCCAATCTTTTATATAGGACTTGGACTTCTCTTGTTAATAGCATTGGCACTTTTAATACCTAGTATTGCCGTAGCCGTTAGACGTTTACATGACACCAATAAGTCTGGCTGGTGGTATCTACTAGGGGTAATTCCTTTAGTTAGCTACATTGGTGGTATTGTATTATTAGTATTTTATTGCTCAAATGGAGATTCTGGAACCAATCAATATGGTCAAGACCCTAAGATATCAAGCAATTCAGACGAGATAAGTCAGATAGGAACAGAATAGGATTTGAATTCAAGAAAACAAAAGGCTCGCTAAATTGGCGGGCCTTTTTTTATCCTACAATGCTAATGCAATTTTTTCCTACACAGCCCTCGATTAAATACAGGTTCATTAGACAATGTTAATAATTTCTGAAAATAACTGTTAAAATTTTCTTTAAATTTTATACATTTCACCAAATTATTATTAACAAACTAAACTATTATGAAAAAATTATTTGTAGGAATAGCTGTATTGGCTATGGTATTTACCGCTTGTGAGAAAGAAGGCAACGAAGAATCGATTGTAACAACAGATCTAGTGCAGGAACTAGACAAAGCGTACCATGAACAATGTGGCACAATGGGCAGACAAGCCGAAAGCATTCAGAACAACCCATCGCTCCAGGATAGCTATGATGCCATTGAACGATTTACTCAAAAGGCAATCGCAGAAGCTCCAAAAGGGTCCCTAACCATTAATGTTGAGATTCCTGTAGTATATCATGTCATCTACAGAACTAACAGTGAAAACTTACCCTTATCTGTATTAGAAGGACAAATTGATGCCTTAAACGAGGATTTCAACCTAAATAATCCAGGAAGAGCCGGGATTCCATCAGAGTTTCAAGGAGTGGAGGCAAATGTAGGTATCTCTTTTGTGCTTCAAGATGTAATTCGCGTACAGAATAGTAAGAAACGTCGTTGGAGACCAAATGACGACATGAAGTTTTCTAACAAAGGAGGAAGCGATGTTGTAAATCCACAAGAATTTTTAAACATCTGGATTGTAAACTATATGCCATACCAAGGTGGGCAAATTTTAGGGTATGCGCAATTCCCAGGAGGAAACTGGGCCACAGATGGAATAGTTTTAGGAGCTAACTTTGTAGGTAGTACAGATAGAACAGCGACTCACGAAGTAGGTCACTGGGCAAACCTTCGTCACATCTGGGGAGATGGAGGTTGTAGTGTTGATGATTTTGTAGCAGACACACCAGTATCGGACAGATCTAATGGTGGATGCCCTTCTTACCCAACGGTACACTGTGGTTCTAATGACATGACAATGAACTTTATGGATTACACAAACGATGTTTGTATGCATATGTTTACCGAAGGTCAGAAAGCAAGAATGTCAACGGTTTTCGCTCCAGGAGGATTTAGAGAAGCCATGGGCAACTAAGCTTTTATAAATTAAGTTTTGTTAACGAAAGACCTGCTATATAGCAGGTCTTTTTTTACTTATTATCGTCTTTTTTGATTAGTTTAGAACAATGTTTTCGATCCAAAACCGAACCCTTGTTCTTATTATTATTGTTCTTGCTCAATTTTGCTGTACCTCCTTATGGTTCGCTAGCAATGGAGTCATGCCAGAACTAATTGATGAGTTTCAACTAGAAGAATCAGCACTTGGACATCTCACTGCGAGCGTACAGTTGGGATTTATAACAGGAACCTTACTTTTCGCATTCTTGGCTATTGTTGATCGTTTCTCTCCTTCTAAGGTTTTCTTAGTAAGCGCCTTTTTCGGTGCTCTGTGTAATCTTGGAGTACTATTAGAAGCCAATACGCTTATAAGTTTGGTAGTTCTGCGCTTCTTTACCGGCTTTTTCCTAGCAGGAATCTATCCAGTAGGGATGAAAATCGCGGCTGATTATTACGAAAAAGGTCTTGGTAAGTCCTTGGCATTCCTAGTAGGAGCCTTGGTATTGGGCACTGCATTACCCCATGCTATAAAGGAAGTAAGTATTGCAGCGTCCTGGAAGCAGGTCATTTGGTTGACCTCATCCATGGCAGCTTTGGGGGGAATGATATTATTTTTAACCGTAGCAGATGGTCCTTACAGAAAACCGAGTATTAAAATTAACCCGAGTGCCATTAAGAGTTCTTTTAAAAACCGAACTTTTAAAAAAGCAGCGATTGGTTACTTTGGACATATGTGGGAGCTATATGCCTTTTGGGCCTTTGTACCATGGATACTATCCAATCATTTAGCGCAATTTGAGACAACTCATTATCAGGTTCCAGCACTGTCGTTTGGAATTATTGGGATTGGTAGTATATCCTGCGTGTTAGCAGGGCTCTTATCACAGAAATACGGAAACCAAAAAGTAGCCCGAACCGCTTTGTTCTTTTCTTGTCTTTGTTGTCTAATATCTCCCATAATATTGCTTCAAAATAGTACAGAGCTACTCCTAATATTTTTGTTTTTTTGGGGCATGGTCGTCATCGCCGATTCACCGTTATTCTCAGCACTAGTAGCGCAAAACACGAAGCCAGAAACCAAAGGAACGGCTCTTACCTTTGTCACTGCAATAGGGTTTGCTTTCTCTATTATTAGTATTCAACTTTTGAATTTACTAAAGGAACACCTCTCTTATCACTACCTGTTTATGTTTCTTGCATTGGGGCCTATTATTGGAATTTGGAGTTCGATTAAAACCAAATCACCTTAAACCATCATCTACAAAAAAACATATAAAACCCCGTCTCAACAAGACGGGGCTCCTCATCAAAACAGGTACCTACCTAAGCAGATACCTGTTTTGCACTATTTATTTCTTTTGTCGATCTAAAAATTGAATATCCCGTGTATTCTTTTGTACTGCCACCGCGGAGAAAAGACTAAGCATAAATGACATCCCATAAAATCCCTTCTCACTAAGATCTAAATCGG
>JAHZIZ010000258.1 GCA_022601215.1 Bacteroidota bacterium | reverse complement strand
TAAACGATGCGTATCACGCAAACACAGGAACACCAATCAAATAAATATAATTTAAATGAATAATCTTATATTAATTTCCTTTTCCAATATTTAATTTCAATGCTTTTATACTATCGTTATTACGTCCAAAAAGCAATATTGTAGTTCCATTAGATAATTTAACTTCTTGGGCTTCTCTAACCTCTCCACGTATCATTAATCCTGTCTCTGATGGTGGTTGAGGTATAAAGTTACCTGCACCATCTCCTATAAGTAATTCACCATATCCTGCATCATTTCTTGGGGTTTCTACTTCTGATGTATATAGGTTTCCTGCTAAAAGAAGGTCTTCATAGCCATCTTGATTGTAATCTGACACAAGTATTACATTTGTTGATGATATTTGTGCTCGGTTATCCAATTGCTGTGCTACGTATCCGTTTTCTGTATTTTCAAAATATGTTGTTGCAAAGGTTTTTGCGCTAAGGTGTTTTACTTTGCTACTGTCTTGTATATTATAAACTTGTGTGAAATTTGCTTTTGCAAAGGATTCGTACGTAGGAAACTTGCTCTTTATTTTTGGTATTTGTTGTGAGGAACATTGTCTCCCTCGTAAGGGATATAGTTCTCCGTCTTCATAATAACCTAATGCGATATCTAAACTTCCATTGGCATCAAAATCGCTTGCATATATCTCAAAAGGATTATTTTTGGTGGCTTTGTACTTGTAATTAAGTCCTAGGTTACCGCCTATTAAATCTATATCGCCATCTTTATCAAAATCTCCTGATATGATACTGGACCACCAGCCTGTTTGTTCGGATAGTCCGTAGTAGTTTGTCGCATCTTCAAATACTCCTTCTTCATTAATTAATATTGTTATGGGCATCCACTCGCCTACTACTACGAGGTCTTTTAAACCATCGTTGTTTACATCTGCCCAATTGGCATCGGTAACCATACCGATATTTTTTAGCATAGGGGCTACTATTGTAGTGACATCTGTGAATTGCACTTGGCTTCCTTTGCTATCATTACGCAATAATATACTACTGGCTGGAAGTGGGTATTGTCCTGGGGCTTGACGACCGCCTATAAATAAATCCATATCGCCATCTTTATCGTAATCGCATGCGCGTGCTCGCGACCCACTAATTAAGTTTGTTGGTAAGCTACTTTGAGATTTAGAAAAATTCCCTTTTCCATTGTTTATATAGAGCCTGTCTTGATAATATGTATCGCTTTCTTTGCGTTCATTCCCTCCACTTACTACATACAGGTCTTGATCGCCATCGCCATCGGCATCAAAAAATAGTGAGGATACATCTTCGTATGCTTTATCTATACTCCAAACCTTTTCTGGGGATTCATGAAATTTTCCGTTTGAATCTTGAAGATATAAGGCTGCTGACTGACCCATAGCGCCTCCCAAATGTATATCATCATATCCGTTACCGTCTACATCTGCTACTGATAAAGAAGGGCCGTGGCGAGACATCATATGCGGTAATAATACTTCTCTACTAAAATCATCAAATGTATTCTCTTGATGGTTTTGAAATATACCTAAATCTGAGTCTGTGAAAAGGGGGGAGATTGAATCGATAGTGATAATAGAGCCTATCTTATTTTCCGCTTTTTGAACAAATTCTAAAAGCTTATTTATTTTTATATTAGAATGATTTTCAATTGTCCCATTTGGCCAAATAATTTGCATCTCATCAACTTTTTCATGCCCTCTTAAACCAAAATGTAAAATAGGCTCTGAAGTAGATAGATATCCGCGAGCTGATGTAAGTTCCTGAAATTGCTCTTCACCATTTGATTTTATAGTCACTTTAGTACCAAGTCCAAATTTATTATCGGCATTCCCCTTTAGTTTAACTCTAATAAAATTACTGTACGATAAGCTATCGGTGGTATGATTCTCGAATAACAATGATTTATCATTCATATTATTAATGACAATATCCAAGTCACCGTCACCATCAAAATCAGCATAAGCAGCTCCATGAGAAAACCCTTTGTAAGAAAGTCCCCAATTTTTAGAGGTTGTCTGAAAAGTTAAATCACCATGATTAACAAACACGTAATTATCAACAGGGGTTACTGGCATTTTATTAATTAATCGATAATAATCTAACCTATCTAGTGCTTTGTATTGTTGCACTTTTCTTTGAAAACGAATAAAATCATTGTTATTCACATTTCTACGAATTCCATTTGTAATGAATATATCTTTCCAACCATCATTATTCAAGTCTGCAATTAAAGGTCCCCAGCTCCAATTTGTATTGGACAATCCTGCTAGTTCTGCTACATCACTAAATGTACCATTACCGTTATTTAACTGAAGGTTATTTCGCATATATTGATGATGCAATCCCAAATCGACCGCCTCATAGAATATTTCAGGAGCCATGGAGGACATATTGGTTTTTCTGTCTTTGTTGTTATCTCCCTTCATATCTAACTGCAAAAGATCTACATATCCATCATTATTAATATCTGCAGCATCTGCTCCCATACCAAAATTGGCTGTGTGATTCATAAAATCAGAAAGGCGATCGGTAAATGTTCCATTGCCGTTATTGATATAAAAAAAATCGGGAGAGTTAAAATCGTTGGACACATAAACATCTGGAAGTCCGTCTAAATTAAAGTCAGATATTGTTGCGCTTAAAGTTAATCCAAAATTCTTTATACCAGCTTCTTCGGTAACATCTGTAAAAAACAAATTATTTT
>JAHZIZ010000004.1 GCA_022601215.1 Bacteroidota bacterium | reverse complement strand
GAAATGAACTGTTTTAATAGAAGTTGATTTTGTTTAAGTTGAACATCGATAAGTTTTTGTTCTCGTGAATTAATGAGAAATAATGAGCTTTCACCAAGCTCAAATTTTCGCTCTTCTGCAGCGACTAAAGTTGTATAGTCTTTAACCATGTTATGGATAATAATGGATTGGGTTTCTAACGAGCTTATTTCGGCACGTATTGCCGTTATTTTATTTCGGATGCGAAAGGTTGAAATAGAACGTTCGAAGTTTGCGTCTTTTAGTTTAATGTTAGCAAGTTTGGCATCCCCTCTTTCTTTTCTCAAAAAAAGGGGAAGGTTAAAATTAACGAAGGCTTTATAATTTGCAGTATTTAGACTTGATAATTGATCAGATTTTGGAGTTAAAAAATTATACTGAAAATCTAGTTGAGGAAGTAACATGTTTCTCTTCTCGGACCGATCTATGATGAGGCTTTTTATTTTTGCTGAGAGACTCTTTATTTTTGGATGAGTATCTAAGTTTATCACATCAGATTCCATACGGTCAAGAAACAATGAGGTTTTTAAATCGTCAATATTTGGGGCAGTTGGAATTATATTGTTCTCAAGTTCTAAAGGAATGCCATTTAACCATAGAAAATTGCTTGCCACCAAAGTGGCTTTTCTATTCTTAAGTCTTGCTGCTTCAAGATCTAACTGCCTGTTTTGCCAGATGATTCGGGCTTCAGTACTATCTATGGCAGCTTTATCTCCTTCCATGACACTTGTTGAAACGGCTTGTAATCGTTTTAAGGCATTTTCTAAAAACGCCTCGTGAATAGCTTGAGCCTTATGGGTAATCAACCAGTTAAAATAAGCTTCACTTGCATTAAATAGTAGGTTGTTTATTAGTATGTCACGTTCAGCCTCAGTCTGTTCAATATAGATACGCGCCTTTTTAAGGTGGGCCATCCGATCATTGATTAATAACCCTCGACCTAAAGAAAAAGAGACGCCAGCGTTATAAAGACCACCGCTGGGAAGGAACCCTTCTCGATTTAAAAATTCGCCAGTGTTTTCTTCGAAATTGGCTTTAAGTTCAATCCCATACCAGGTCGGAATTTTAAAAGTAGCATTAAGTTGATCATAATACTCGGTCCCTTTAAATTTCTTTCGATCATAATCCACTTCAATCTTAGGGTCGAAGCCGCCTCGCGCTTTTAGAAGGTTGGCTTCTCCTTCGTTTATTACTAATGCTGCCTGTTTGGCTAATGGATGGTGTTGCTTTACAAAGCCTAGGTATTCTTCATAGCTAAGAATTTTCGTTAATTCATTTTCTAACGTCTGTGCTTTAAGGTATGCGCCAAAATGTCCAAATATGATCAGTATGAGTATTGTAAATCTATGCTTCATTTGGTATTTAAATTAGTGGTCTGACTGGAAATTGGACTGTAGTAATTAGGGGGAAACCCGTTTAGTTTTCTCCATAACTCATACCAAATGGGGACATCTTCTAATAGAGCAATGGTGTAGGCCCCAGATCCAACGCGTACATTGTCTGGCCATTTTGTTTCTTCTTCATTTGGAGCAATTAGTACTCTAAATTTTCCGTTGTTGCTTATAAAGGTCTCAATAGCTACAACCTTTCCACCATAGGTGCCAAAAGAGGCATTGGGCCATCCACTGAAAAAGATTGCTGGCCATCCATCAAATTGAATTCTTACGCTTTCACCTAAATGTATCAAGGGAAGGTCTATGGGCTCAACATAGGTTTCTACGGCTAAATCATAGTTAGACGGCATAATACCAAGGAGTTGGTCTCCTTCCTTAAACGTTTCTCCGATACCATTTTTAATGGCTTTATTGATGTAACCATTTTGCGGTGCTGTGATGTAATATAGCCCTTGACGAATTTTATAATTAGCGGACTGATTTTCAAGTTTAGCAACTTGGGCCTGTGTTTCATATTGGTTTGACTCGGCAGTGTATTTATCACTTCGTGATTTTGCTATTTTATCAGCGTATGAAGCAGCCACTCTGCCGATCTCCAATTGCGCAATAGTGACTTGATTTTTGCTTGCCAACAATTTATTTTCTCGGGAAATTAATTCGGCCTGAGTTTCCTGTAATACAAGCCTCTTGGTCTCTACATCCGTCATTGCCTTCAAACCTTCAGAATGAAGGGTGACGGTTCTATTATATTGGATTTTTGCAATCTTTAAGTGGGTACGAGCAGCTTCTAGATCAATACTATCGCTCTTCACTTTAAAGAGCACTTGTTGTAGTTTGTTTTTAGCCTGAGATAATTTTAATTTTAGTTCATTATTAAGTGCGTATGCCTGACTTTCTAGCGCTTTAATTTTTTCATCATACGACGTAATTGATCGGGTTTTTGCCTCCTTTTGCTCAAGAGTGCGTGTAATTAATTGTGGGTCTTGATATTCGTTTTTAATTTCTGATATACGTAGGATAGTATCTCCTTTTGAAACAAAATCGCCCTCTTTTACGTGCCATTGTTCAATTCGCCCAGGAATAGGAGATTGAATTGTTTGAGGACGCTGATCTGGAGTCAATGTGGTTACGTACCCTTGTCCACTTACATTTTGGGTCCATGGTAGGAATAGTATGATCATTAGTACAATTGCAAATGCAGCTAAAAAGCGATTAAACAATTTGTTATGCTTACTTGTAAAAGCTATATCAAAGGCATTATATTTTGAAAGTGATACCTTTTTATGTACGGGGTTGCTTGAGATGTTTAACATACGTTGTTTTTTAGGTAATGCTACCGTTAGCAATATGAATGGCTTTGTTACAGTATTTTTTCCATAGTGGGTCTCTGCTTGAGATTACCAGTGCCCAAGATTGATTTTCGTCGGTTAGGAAACGTACAATTCGCTCTGCCTCTTTCGGTTCAAAATGATCTAATGGATCTTTGAGTAGTAGTAATCTTGGTGAATGAACAATGGCTCTTGCCAATACAATTCGTTTTGAAATGGTGAAAGGGATTTGTTGCCCTTCTGGATACAATATGGTGTTAAGTCCATTTGCTTGTTGTTTGATAAAAGGAAGTAATCCCAAATTTTTGAGAACATAGTGTACACGTTCCATAGAAATATCAGCTCTACCGAAAGTTATATTTTCAATAATAGTTCCTTCAAAAGGCGATTGTTCGGGTAATACCTGTCCAACGCCAGCCCTGTATTTATTGAGCCAGACACCTTTAAAAGAAGTGTCATTTACATAGATTGAACCACCACTTGCAGAAAGGAGTCCGGCCAATATCTTAAGTACGGTAGTCTTCCCTGATCCTGAGGGCCCATCAATTTGGATGCGATCACCGGTTCGGATTGAAAAATTTAGATTGCGTAACACTGCTTGCCCTTCAGGAGTTGTATAATTTACATTTTCTAATTCCATATGGATTCCGCTTCCGGTCTCAAATGGGTTTTCACCAGCTTGGACTTCAAGTTTTTTGTCTACTACTTGCCCTATTTTCTCCAAAGAAGTTAATACATCATAGAAAGACTCTAAGCCTTGGATTAGCTTTTCTACGGAACCGATGACTAGTAAAATGATAATTTCGGCTGCAACAAACTGACCTATATTCATTTGTTGATTGAGGACCAACAGGCCACCAATAATGAGTAATCCAGCAGTGACCAATACTTTAAAACCAATGAGTTGGATGAATTGGAGTACCAGAATTTTAAAATGACGCTCTCTGGCCTCTAAGTAGTTGCTGGTAAGAAGATCATTTTGATGCATGGCCAGTCCACTCGTTCCTGAAAGTTTAAAACTTATCAAGGACCTAGAAACTTCCTGAATCCAATGAGCCACTTTGTATTTACTTTTGGATTCTTCTAGACTTGTCTCTAATCCCTTTTTTGCAGTAATTTTAAACAGCATATACACTAGGAATACTAAGAACAAACCATAAATAATGAAAAAGGGGTGGTAAATAGATAGTAAAGCCAGCCCAAAAGTTATTTGGAGTATAGCAGCAGGAAAGTCAATAAGTAATTTTGATAGCCCTTTTTGTATAGTAAGTACATCAAAAAAACGGTTGGCCAGTTCCGGAGGATAGTAGTTTCTCAATTCATGTATTTTAATTTTTGGAAATCGAAAGGCGAATTCAAAAGAAGCTCGTGTAAAAATTTTTTGTTGTATGTTTTCAAGTATACGTATTTGCATGAGTTGCAGTATGCCTTGAAAAGCCACTCCTAATGTTACCAGCACGACTAAAACGATCCAAGCTGTTGAAACCTGTGCTCCTTGAATAAGATTAATAATAGCTTGTATTCCTAGCGGAAGCGAGAGGGCAACAAGCCCAGCGAAAATTGCGTAATAGAAAATTTGTCGGATGTCCTTTCGGTCTAATTGTAATAAACCCTTGAGACGACTCCATGGGGACAAGATTGTATTCATGATACGATGGTTTAAGAATGAAAAATTGGTACAGCAGTAACTACTTCCGAAGCAATAGAATAGCAACGAAACTTGATGAAATTGAAAAGGTAAGCCAGGTTGGCCTAGTACATAGAATCTGGAGGAGGCATAGGTATTTCTAGATAAACCTTTGGGATATTACCTTTTTGAGTGAATGAAATCAAGGAATTTTTGTTGGCATCATCAATAGATTCATTTCGGCATATTCCTTCTAGTAGTATTTCTTCACTCTCAGATTCGACTATTTCTTCTTCTCCTTCTGCTCCTGGTTCTTCTTGTTCTCCTTTTTTTTCACCGTTGGCGACAAGCATAAACGAATGTGAATCTAAAGAGGTGAATAGTGTGATAGTTTGCCCCGTAGTTTGCAGAGTCATAGCGAGTAAGACGACTGTTGTCCAGACTTTTAAGAAAAGAGTAGTATGAATAAGGCCGTTTTTCATTGTAATGATTTAATTACAAGATCTAAGTAAAAACGAACAATGTTATTTTTTCCATCCTCAACATCGGTCAGGGCGGGAAGGTGTGTTGAGAAGTAACGTTGGTGATGAGCTCCTTCAATAACGGTAGAAATAAGCATATGAGGGAATTCATATAAAGGGTTCACCTCAAGCACAATTTCACTCACGCGCTGAACAACTCGTTTGTAAGTTTTATAGTACCCTTTTTTGTTTTCAGTATCTATATCCTTAGTATGATATGCTTTAGATGATTCTGAAATAATTATTTTATTGAGCAGTACTTCATTGATATACGAAAACGAATTGTCCTCACTGATCGTGTCTGTTAAAATGGCAATACAATTGCTTAGTTTTTGTAAAGGGTCATTTACATTGGTAGTAGCAAACACTATCTTATATTCAACCCAACTCCAATACCAACTTATGAGATATACCAATAGCCCATGCTTACTTTCAAAATACCGATAGATAGAACTCTCATTCGAACCAATAGCTATTCCCAGTTTTTTGAAGGTAAAAGCTTCGAAGCCCATAGCATTGATCATCTCAATGCTGGTACTAACAATATTCTTTCCAAGAGCAGTAGACTCAGGATTTTTAGAATAGAGTATAGGGTCTATGTCAATATGTACTCGAAGTCGATCCATTAGGGAACAAATATAATAGTAATACTATTAATATATGATAGTTTAACTATTTATTATGAAAGTAAACTATGCAATTTCTGTTTTTGGATATTCTCGACTGATAATTATCATGTTTTTTGACGTAAGCTAATGCTAGTTTTGAAGTGTAATTAAAAAATGTATTTGTATGACCATTTCTATTCAATATGTGAAAATGCCTAATAGTGAAACTCTAACGGAATACACTTTGGGGAAACTTCAAAAGCTAGGAGGTAAATATCCGAGACTCATAAACGCCAATGTCTTTTTTAAAATTGAAAACGATGCGTCTGGTATCGATAAGATTTGCGAAGTAGAATTGAGCGCACCCGGCCCGAGAATTTTTGCTACATCAAAAGAGAAAAATTTTGAAATGGCAGTGAAAGAAACTATTTCAGATTTAGAAAAGCAATTAAAAAAACGCAAGGCAATTGTCCTGCATCATTAAAACCTAATCTTATGAAAAAAATATTAGTTCCAGTTGATTTTTCCGATCATTCTGAATACGCTTTAGAAGTAGCTGCTCAACTAGCCAAGCGGTATGATGCCGAAATTCTCACCTTACATATGATGGGATTATCGGAAGCAGTACTCACAAAAAATGAATCTCAAGAGGTAATGGAGGCCATGTATTATATGAAATTGGCTGAAAAACATTTTGATGAGTTTTTAGATAAAGACTATCTAAAAGGTATAAAAGTAGAGAGTACAGTGCAGAACTATAAAGTCTTTTCCGAAATTGACAAAGTAGCCAAGGAATATGAGGTAGATTTAATAGTTATGGGGTCACATGGAAGTAGTGGACTTAAAGATATTTTCGTAGGTTCTAATACGGAGAAAGTGGTTCGTACTGCCAATGTTCCCGTACTAGTAATCAAGAATAGAATAGTGAATTTTACCACAGATACTATGGTGTTTGCTTGCGATTTTTCTCTGGATTATATTCCAGCTTTCAAAAATGCAAAGGCCTTGGCTAATGTTTTTGCAAGTGAGTTTAGGTTGCTATATGTAAATACACCTGAACGTTTTAAAAGGAGTAGTGAGATGATGGAAAAGGCCTTTAAATTCTTGGCAAATGTTGGTAATAATGATCTTGAATTATACGAAAGTGTGGTTTATTACAATGACAAAACCGTAGAAGACGGCATATTTACTTATAGTAGTGCCAATAAAGTAGATATTATTGCCGTGCCTACCCATGGTAGAAGTGGATTGGCTCATTTCTTTGCCGGAAGTATTGGCGAAGAGTTAGTAAATCATTCAGAAATTCCAGTGGTATCCTTTAAAATTTAGTTGTTGCTGTCGACCATTGCGAATAAAGAGGGAAGTCTATAAGAGGACTTCCCTTTTTCATTATTATAAAGCCGTGTGTAACGCAATTTCTATCATCTTAGAAAAGGTGGTTTCTCTTTCTTCAGAAGTGATTTGTTCTTTGGTTACCAAGGAATCTGAAACAGTTAAGATGGCTAATGCTTTGACGTTGTGCTTTGCAGCGATCGTATATAATCCAGCGGCTTCCATTTCAACACAAAGGACTCCATAGTCTGCCCATTTTTTGTAGGCGTTTGGATCGTCCTCATAAAATTCATCACTTGACAAAACATTGCCTGCTTTAATGGGAATGTTGTTCGCTTTCGCATAGGTAGCGGCTTTTAACAGTAGCTCGAAGCTCGCCGTTGGAGCGTAATCGGCATTCACAAAACGGGAATTGTTAATTCCTGAAGTAGAGGAAGCAGCCATTGCAATTACGATATCCCGTAATTTAATTTCTGGCTGATAAGAACCAGTACTTCCTACACGGATTAAGTTTTTAACTCCGTAAGAGGTAATTAACTCGTGACAATAAATGAGTGCCGAAGGAATTCCCATTCCTGTTCCTTGAACAGAAACTCTTTTTCCTTTATAAGTTCCGGTATACCCTAGCATAGCCCGGATATCATTGTAACAAAAGACATCGTCTAAAAATGTTTCGGCAATCCATTTGGCTCTCATCGGATCTCCTGGTAACAAGACGGAAGATGCAATCTCTCCTTGTTTTGCTTCTAAGTGAACGCTCATAATTGTTTGTCTTTTATTATATGCAATAATTTCACCCCATTGGAAGTTCCTATACGATCGGCTCCAGCCTCTATATAGGCAAGTGCTTCTTGTTTAGATTTAATACCTCCAGCGGCTTTTATTTTAGTAGTATTACCGATTGTAGATTTTATGAGTTCTATATCTTGAATGGATGCACCTCCCTCTCCAAATCCAGTTGAGGTTTTAATAAAATCGGCTCCTGCTTTTTTTGCAATTTCGCAGGCAATTTTCTTTTCTGAATTGCTCAGATAACAGGTCTCTATAATCACCTTTAAAGTGCGCCTACCGACAGCCTTTTTTACAGCCGAAATTTCTTCACGAACAGATTTTAGCAATCCCGCTTTTAAAAACCCTATGTTTATGACCATGTCAATCTCATCGGCACCATCTTTAATCGCTTTTTTAGCTTCACTCACCTTGGCTTTGGTACTTGACGTGCCTAGAGGGAATCCAACGGTCGTTACCACTCTTATGGGGGTTTGTTTTAAGGTATTTGACGCTAAAAAAACATAACAACTGTTCACGCAAACCGCATAAAAGTTATAGGATATCGCTTCCTTGCAAAGTTGCAAGATGTCTTCGGGGACTACTGTGGGTTTTAAGGCAGTGTGATCTATATATTGATTGAGTTCCTTCATAGTTTTGCTTTTTACGTCTTTTTGAGAGGTTTTGAAAAGGTGAAAGTCGTAAGTGATATAAACAACCAACCAAAGGCTGTTATAAAAAGTACCCGTTGAAAAATTCCTTTGTAGGCTTCAAAATTAAACATCAATAAGGAGAGTCCTATGGCAAGACATCCCATTAGAATAGCAGAAGCCCGTTCTATGGGTATTTGTAATTTTAAATAGATGATAAAGCAATATACGCAGAAAGCGGTGCCTGCAAATGTTGAAAAAACAATGTGTTTAAGGTGTTCAGATTCGAGATAGGCACCACTGCTAATAGGGGCATGTTGAAAGATAGCAGTAAAGAAGAATGACCCAGCGAAAAAATACATAAGATATAATGGGACCCAGTACTTTCTCAATACTTTAGTGGCTAACAAGGCAGTTACAAGGCTTAAGGCAATGAAGACAATATTAATCACCCAATTTTTTGGAGTAGCTTGTGCACCTAATTCACTTAGAGAGTTTCTAGTGATGGAATAACCGTCAAAAGAGAACGAAGGCAAAACGAAGATGACAATGATCATCAGTACATAAAGAGTTGCGTATAAAGTGCCCAAAAGTCGCATATTACAAAGGATTAAAAAACAAGAGGGTTAATGTTATATCGTTTCAAAATTGGTAATACATCTTCTAAGGGAATGCGCACAGAATAGCTTCCTGTGTACGATGGACAAACTACGCAGTCGTCGAAATAGTACTCAATACAATAATCGTCAAGCACAAAATTGTCTTTATATTCAAAGAAATCATCCTGAGTAATTTCCCAACAGTCGAAATACATATCACCTGCATAAATTTTGCTAGAGATCATTTCGTTGACAATTTTAGTCATTTCCTCTTCAGACCCTTCAGTAAAAAAATCATCATAATTCATAAATACAGAGCGGCTTAAGTCGAAATTCATACAATCGAATGAGTAGGTAGGGTGTAAGGTTCCAGCATAGAAATTTTCCTTGTAAAATAGAATGCTTACTAGTTGGTCGTTTACGTTATAAATTTTATAATCAATGAACCTTTTTTCCTTATATCTATTTGTCCTAATAGTGTCGCAAATCATTTCTTTGTCTTCAATTATTCCAGCTTCTGTTCCTGTGATATCAACATAGTAATCGTTTATATATTCATTAAAGTTTATGTAAGATTCTCTTATCGATTCGTTGAGTATTGGATAGCGAAAATCGATGGTGTACAAATCTTCTTCTTTGGTGTACTTTTTTTCGATAATAAGTTCTTTTAATTGATCTTTTTCATCTTTTAATCCCCTCAATTCTTGTTGTTTAATCTCAATGGACCTCTCTTTTTTAAGGTCCAAGTCGGTTCTGGAAATTGCAGTATCTATAGTCGATTCAGTGATTGTTGATTCAACATTTTCTAAATTATCCAAAGTCCCATCGGTTGTGGGCGTATCATTTTTACAGGATACCATAAGGAGTAGGATAAAAAAATAGAATATGGTTTTCATAGGATAGTTTTTAAGATGTAGATTATGAGTCTTGGGTAAACAATAGGTGAAGTTTGGCGAGCATCATGAGTTCCGATTTGTTTTTTCCTGAAAATGAGTTGGCAATGGCATTAGCGGTTCTCCAAATAAGTTTTTTTCTATCTGAGGTAAATTGACTAGGATGTTCTCTAAAGAATCGAGAAAAAGTTTCAAAGCAATCATTGGCATCAAGACTCTCGTAATCGAACCAGTCGAAAACGATCTCAATTTGATAAGCTGCCTCCACTCCAAACTTGTCTTTATAATCATCTAGACCCGTCCATTCTTCTGAAACCAATTTTTTTAAGGCGTCATATTCGGCTTTTCTAACGACTTTATCTGAAGCGGCAATGGCATAAAATAGTTGGCCAATTTGTTGATAAAATTCGGTCTGAGCGTTTACTGAAGTATCCATGTTTTGAGTTTTAAATGCGAGGTAAATGTAATGTCTAACCCCATTTTTGGAAATGATATATATCAGTTATCAAAGAAGCAATAAATACGTACTTTTGAAATATGAAGTTTTTTCAAGATAAATTTGCGGTCGTATTTGAAACTATTTTCGATTCGGTTTCTGAATCGGTTATTGTGGTAGATGCCCAGCAAACTATTGTTGCAGTAAATCAAGCTACCAGGGAACTGTTTGGATATAAGGAGCATGAACTAGAAGGAGGAGATCTCAATATTTTAATCCCAAAAAAGTACCACCATAGCCATAAATCACACGTAAGTTCTTTTGTTAAAAAAGACGACAAGCGGCGTATGGGTATTGGACGGGATTTGTATGGTGTCCATAAAGATGGTCATAAATTGCCCGTAGAAGCAGGATTGAATCCTTTCTCTATTGAAGGGAATCGATATGTTATGGCCATTGTAACTGACATTACAGAACGAAAAAATTATACGGAGAACCTGGAAAAACTAGTTCAGGAACGTACCCACAGACTTACGGAAGCATTGGCAAAAGAGAAAGACCTCAATGAACTTAAAACCAAATTTTTATCCTTGGTGTCTCATGAGTTTAAAACACCATTAAGTGGAATCTTAACCTCGGCGACTTTGGCAGGGAAGTACACACAAACCGATCAGCAGGCTAAACGTGAGAAACACCTTACTACCATACAGAATAAGGTGAAGTATTTGAACAATATTATCAATGATTTTTTATCCATTGAACGGCTCGAGACCGGAAAAGTAACTTATAAATTTACTGTGTTTCCTTTAAGTAAGGTGATCAATGAAGTTGTGTATGATGCTAATATGCTACTCAAGAATGGTCAAAAAATAAATTATCCAGATCAGATTGACGGTTTAGAAATTGAATTTGATGAGAAAATTTTAGAGTTAGTACTTACCAATCTGGTGCACAATGCAATCAAGTATTCTCCGGAAGATACTCAAATAGATATTTTGGTGGATAGCGAACCTAAAGAACTGAAAATTGTAGTAAAAGATCAGGGAATGGGAATTCCATTAAAAGAGCAAAAGTTCATCTTTGATCGATATTTTAGAGCAGAAAATGCGCTGTTAGATCAGGGAACTGGCATTGGGCTCAATATTGTGAAGGGGCATTTGGAAAATCTTGAAGGGAGTATTACCTTTAGTAGCGTTGAGGGTAAGGGAAGTTCTTTTGAAGTTATTTTGCCCATTGCCGTTACGCTAACCTAACTTACTATCAAATGAAAACAGTTCTTATCATAGAAGATGATACCGCATTACGTGAAAACACTGCAGAACTACTAGAATTGTCAGGGTTTAATGCGCTCACAGCTCCTAATGGCAAAATAGGAATCGAAAAGGCAAAAACAACCATACCCGATGTCATTGTATGTGATATTATGATGCCAGAGGTAGATGGGTATGGTGTTTTGGAAGTATTGTCGATGACACAAGAAACCATGCATATTCCTTTTATCTTTTTATCGGCAAAGACCGAGCATAAAGAGATTAGAAAAGGGATGGATATGGGAGCGGACGATTATCTTACCAAACCATTTGAGGAAAGTGAATTGATCAGCGCAATAGAGAGCAGATTGGCCAAGGCTGAAATATTGTATAATATCCAAAAGGATATTGCAAAAAAGAGAGATGAAGATGTGAACGATGATGTATTGCGAAATCTTCATGAATTGAAAAATTTCTTCGATGATAATGGAACGATTCTCTCATTTGATAAGGGCGAAACAATTTATCAAGAGGATGCGCATTCTAACTTTATTTACCTCATACTTAAAGGAGTTGTAAAAAGTCATAAGATGGACGAGAATGGAAAAGAACTGATTACTGCCCTGCATAAAGAAGATGATTTTCTTGGATTTACTTCTTTTGTGGATACCATTCCTTATCAAGAATCTGCTACGGCCATAGAAGCGGTTGAGTTGGCCAGTATTTCGAAGACT
>JAHZIZ010000257.1 GCA_022601215.1 Bacteroidota bacterium | reverse complement strand
TGGAATTTCGATTTGAGTTATTCGTGGCAATTTGCACCTGGAAGTTTCTTAACTGCCTTGTATAGAAATCAGCTGTTTAACTTCGATAATGCTGCTCTAGATAGTTATACTGATAGTTTAGGTAACTTATTCGATCAACCTATAAATCAAACAGTTTCAATAAAACTTCAATATTTCTTAGACTATAATCAGATTCCTGGTCTATTCAGGAAAAAGAAGCAGAAAAGCAATAGTTAAAAATTAAAAAAGCCTACAGTTGTAGGCTTTTTTTTTCCTCTGGAGAGTTGTTCAGAGCGCCTAACATTGATTCTGAAATTAAGAAACCAAAATATTTACGGGAAAAACCTATTGAATATCAGTTAAAAGACTGTAATTAAACAAATTACAATTTTTAACTTGTCGTAGACAAACCACAAAGTATTCATATTATGGCAAATCGACTTGTTACCCATGCTATCCGTGATCGACATGGAGATATTCTCTTTATTTGCAACCCCGAAACGGAATGGCGCCAAAGAAAAAGTGCTTGGGCCATTTCTGATATACATTCAGGGAGACATAATTATTTTGTATCAGGTAGTGGCGGAGTCAACAAAAGGATCTTTGTTGTTAATGGACCTCATGGTGCATATTTACGTACGGGACATGATCAAACGGAAGTCAATAACCTAGACGATTTACCCACAGTCCCTATGTATCCTTGGGAAATTGCCATTGAAAATGCTGAAGTATTAGCTGTACATGCCGCACTCACAAATAGATTCTTAGGAGAAGTAATTTTAATGGGGGGAGATGAGCATGACCGATCCAATGCTAATTCTGGAGAATTTCACAATACAAGACTCTATAATTACCTCTCCAATACCATTGAAGAGATTGGCTCCCCTCCAGCTGATGTCTTTTGCTGCGGGCATGCTTTTCTTCCAGACGGTGCTTGGCTAGTTGCTGGGGGTACTGAAGAATGGAATGACCCATTAATTGGTGAAAACCCGACAGAAGAGGCAGAGCATGACCATCATCATGACGCACATAACATTCCTCAAGATCATTGGAGTGGTGCTAGAGATTGTGCAATTTATCGTCTGGGTCATTGGTCTGAAACTGACCCGCTGCTCCCAGAGCCTGGTCAAGAGATTCGAGGAGGAGGTCGTTGGTATCCTACATTGATTACCTTAGGAGATGGCCGTGTTCTTGCGGTAGGAGGACACCCACTCATTGGCAGAGTAAATGATGAAGGAGAATCTGATCCTGAGGTCAATGATGGTCGTCATGGAAACTGGTTACCAGAAATATTTGATCCAGAAACCAATACTTGGTCTCATTCACCTGGACATTGGTTGTACGTAACTTGGTTTAATGTGTCCGTAGCAGTGGAATTACCAGAGGGACAAGAGCGACCTGACGAATCAAATAATTATTTATATTATCCTCGACTATTCTCTGTGCCTGGCGAATGGGTGTTTTTAGGGTCTCCTAATGATGGAAGTTGTGGTTTATACAATCCAATAACTGGACTTATTGATAGAACATTTGCCAGGCCTCCACATGATGGAACTGACTTTCATGAAACCAATCATACCATGGTCATGCTCCCATTACTGCCTGGGGATAATTATACACCTCATTTTTTGTTTTTGGGGTATGAAGGTCCGTATAGAATGACACTAAATTTGGAAGACGATAATGAGCCTATTTGGGAACCTACGGCAGATCGAGATTGGCCCGAAGGTGTTGGCCCCTTCCGCAGACACGGTATAGGCACTCTATTACCAACGGGTCAAGTAATTTTTACTGGAGGGATTAATGACCGTCATAATGATGAGATTAGAAATCGAGACAGTGCCGCAGTCTTGGAAGCCGAAGTATACACACCAGGTATTAATTGGGAAACTAACACCTGTAATTTTGAAAGTGAAACGTGGGAAACAACACCTCCCGCAACGGTGGTACGCAATTATCACTCAGTGGCGTTACTGCTACCCAATGGATTGGTAATGACGGCTGGATCTAATATTAATGGGTCATCGGGGGCTGATGACGTCAAAGAGTACCGTATTGAAATGTATATTCCTTGGTATGATGGTGATCCAGATCGCCCCACTCAAAGTGTTCCCAACCCACAATTTCAGTATGGGGCCTCAGTAACGGTTCGTTCAGAACAGGCACATCGAATTGAACGTATTGCATTAATGCGCTACGGAAGTGTTACTCATGCTTGGGATGGAGACCAGCGTTACATAGGAATTCCCTTTGAAGTAGATTTAGAAGAACCTGATACATTAATATTACAGCTACCAGATAATGGTTGGATTGCACCGCCAGGGCCTTATATGCTTTGGCTAATTGATGAAAATGGTAGGCCCTCGCAGCGTGCTTCTGTAGTATCATTACGTTAATTTGGGTGGCAATTGTTAATCACAATGATTTGGTAGTAATTTAACTCCATTGAGTTGTTTCCATACATCATGATCAAACGGTTGTAAGGATATCCGGAATATATAAATAGTATTATTAGTGTCTGGACACTCACGTATATCTATAAATGTATGCAAGGTGATCAATTCTGTCGTGCGAAAAGAATCATATACTTTTATTTTTCCAACATAGTCATGATTCCTATATCCAGTAGACTCTTTCATAAACAAGGCATTAGTCAAAGGAACTGTGAACGTGCTATCCTTATTGACGGCCTTCATAAGACCGTCCATATATGCCTCCATATTAGTTTCCAATTCTTGCTCTGAAAGCACTTGATCTTGTTTGATCTTCCACACCAGTAAATAGGACCAAAACTCTTCCGTTTCACGTTTTCCCCAACCTGGTAAAAATTGAGCATCCTCATATCCCACTAAAGGAAACTCTTGTGCAAAACCAGGAGGGAAAGGTATAATCTCCTTAAACCATGTGCTATCAGTTGCCAATAAATGTGGAAACTCACTTTCCTGAGCACGAAATACGAAAGAAATGAGCAAAAGGGTAGTGGTTATAAAAAAAGTCTTCATATCTAAGCTCTTAGAATTGTAAATGTACATCAAACTCAATCGCATCCGAAATCGCATGATCTCTGGTTTTGCTATTGTGCGTAATTCCCCATCGTACGCGATCAATTTTAAATTTGGTCATTAAGGTTTTGGCTGTGCCATCCACATCCGCCCAGAATTCAATTGATTTAGTAATACCTTTTATTGTGAGATCGGCCGAAATTTTATGACGGTTTTCATTAGCGTAATATTCAACTTTAGTTATGCCTAACTGGGCTTCAGTATGTTTGGTAACGTTAAAAAAGTCGTCGCTTCTTAAATGCTTAACTGCACCAACTCCTTTTTTATAATCTTCATTGGTAATGGTAGTCATATCGATGGTAAAATCTCCACCTTTAATGTTTCCTTTTTCGGCGATAAGAGTCCCTTCCTTAAAATGGACTGTCCCCGTATGCTCGCTAAATAAAAAAGAATAGGTCCCTCTCCAGTTGATGATACTTTCTTGGGCGTTTAACTGATACGTTTTTTGATCTTGTGCTTGCACGGATGTGCTGATGACTAAAATAAATGTAATAAGTAGTGTTTTCATATTGTTTTGATTTTGAAGTAAAACTAGTCTCACTACCTTTTAAAAGTGTCAAAAGAATGCAAAAGAAGTGTCAACGCTTGTAAAAATTCCTCAAATTGTAAGTTATTTGTAACACTATGAAAAAAGCGTCTTGGTTTTCCTTCGGAATAGTATTCCTTTTACTACTCACTGCAAGTTGTTCCTCAACGAACAATGATGAGGACGAACTATCCGAGACCGTAAGAATTGCTTTAAGAGATGTAGGAAATCAATTGTTACTTATCCACAATGATTCCACCTCTTTAATAATGCCCGTAAAAGAATTATCTCCTTTAAAATACGAACTCTCATTTGAGCTTCCATTATCCTTTATGCCCAATGAGCTTGTAACTATTGTCGATAGCAGTTTTCAAAGAGCTAAACTTCCGTCTAATTATAGAGTTGAAGTAGTGGAATGTGTAAAGGATGAAGTAGCCTACAGTTATCAAATGAGTGCAAATACCGCGAACACCATTATTCCTTGTGCAGGTAGAACACTCCCTACGTATTGTTATACTATTCAAGTTAGATTTACAAATAGTAAATCAGTTCATTCCAATGCGGCCATATGGACCTATTTGTTAGTGTCTTTATGTCTTTTGTTCACTGGATTTTTAGTGTACAAAAGAAGAAAACTACGATTACTTAGAGATTTGGATGACAGTCATGCCGTAATTGGAAGCTTCCTATTTTATCCAGATCAACATAAGTTGATTCAACAAGCGGTAGAAATAAATCTTTCTAAAAAAGAATGTGAGCTGTTGTCCTTATTTGTCGCAAACCCAAATCAGGTGATTTCAAGAGAAGAGCTCACAAAGAGAGTCTGGGAAGATAATGGAGTTATAGTAGGTCGAAGTTTGGACACTTATATATCAAAACTCCGGAAGAAGTTACAAGGCGATGATTCTATAAAAATTACCAACGTCCATGGAATAGGCTACAAATTAGAGGTCTAACTTAATTTTGCCTGACTGCTCCAATGGAATTGTCAACACATTTTATTTATTATTTCTGAAGGGGTAGATACCCTATTCAAAAAAGGGAAAATGATTATTCAAAATAGGGAATACACTTACTAATTCCTGATTATCAACTACTTAATTTTACCATATAAGAGGATGCTGTTGTTTTATGATGGCAAATTTCTCTTTGAAACAACGTTTTTTCGAAAATCATACTAATCTCCGTTTTTGACTATTTCATGACGTGAATAGATGTTGGAGGAAGCTGAAAATCCATTTCAGAAATTAAAGAGTAGGCAGTTATTATCTAAAAAAATAATCATGGAAAAAAAACCAAAGAATCGAAATGATCGATTCAGAGTGAGGCTGTCTTATGAACAGCAACCGCAAGCAGATCTTCCCCTAGTCGGGTTTTTGTTTAATTGCCACGGTAGATTGTTGCAATGGCAATTGGCAGATGATATGGAAATGACCTTTAATTTAAAGGAATATAAACGAGAAATTCAGGTTGATCAGTTGAGGTTGTTTATTGCACCTGCTTCAGACAAACGGATCTTATCTGTCACCAATCTTCAGGAATTAGAAAACTATAAAGCTTATGAGCCTATTATGCGTTCTATCACCGATGGAGAGGTGACGGTACAGCCAATCCCGGAACAATTATCCATTTATTGGTTGTTTTGTAAGTGTCGTGTGAAAGGAAAATTGTCAAAATGGTTCGATGAAGGAAATGTGTGGAAGAACAAAGCAGTTTGTAACGCTAGAGTTCATATCTGTGAAATTGATCCGATTCTATTTTGGATTCAGAAAATTCCTGATCATATCATCGCGAAGGTGCCTGAAGCCATTTTAAAACCGGAACGACTTCCAGAAATACCAAGACCCATTCCAGACCCGCTGCCCTTCGAGCGTATTAAAAGGCCTGTATTGCCTCAGCCTCCTGTTGAGAATATGTTTGTAAAGTCTACGCCAACACAACGTGCGGAAGAGCATATCCAAGCGCTCCCTAAGATAAGTGAAGAGATAAAACAAAACTTGGCTACAGGCAATTTATCTACAATAAGAAAGACCATTGTAGATAACTATACCTTATTTCATCCATGGTTCTGTTTTTGGCCTTGGTGGTGGCCTTACTTTTACCGATGTAAAGAATTGGCAGTCGTAAAAACAAATGCCAGCGGTAGATTCGATACAACAATAACTTATAATTGTTTTGGAGATAAGCCAGATATTTATATTTGGGTAGAATACTTCATCAATGGAGAATGGACCACCGTATATAAGCCGCCAATTCCATGTTATACACATTGGAATTACATATGTGGAAGTGATATAAACATCCAGATTTCACATCCCGAAGTTCCTGGGGATTGTTGTTGCAACTGCGGAATTGGAGGGGATTTAGTTTGGGTACGTAGTATCCGA